>JAGXNP010000082.1 GCA_019894885.1 Promethearchaeota archaeon
GCGTCAGATGTGTATAAGAGACAGGGTTTTCTTCCGATATCAATTAGAACGATTGTTTTTACGAGGTTAGAGATAGTGCGCAAGGGGGGAATTTTTCAGTTTAAAAGAATTTTTCAGACTTTTGAACCCCCGACCGTCGAGATTGACGCCTTGAATTAGCGAAAATTTACACGGTGTGAGCGTTTAACGCTTTCCAAAATAACGCATTAGAAAGTGTCGTTATACGTCTAAACCACTCGCGCAGACTATTATGAATAAATATTATAGATTAATTATTAAAAAGGTATTAATATAATTTAAGAGATTCTATAGACTCTGTAACTATAATAAATTTCTAAGCTAGATCTCTTTGAAAGAGTAACTTTATGATATTTACTGGTGATTTGAGTATCGAATAAAGAAGACTTTATATCCCACCCGCTTTTAAAGGAAAACATTGTTCTGAGGAGAGCATATCAAGAAAATATATTTATAAATTGTCTTAATGCAAACTGTTTAGTCGTTATTCCAACGGGATTAGGAAAAACAATAATTGCTTTAATGTTAGCAGTCCATAGATTATCTGAAGCACCAGATTCAAAAGTAATCTTTTTAGCTCCTACTAAACCTTTAGTAAATCAGCATTTTAAATCTTTTTTAGATTTAACGCTTATTCCAGAAACCAAGCTTTTAGCTATTACAGGTACGATTTCGCCTGAAAAAAGGAATGTTTTATGGAAGGGTTTAAAAATCGCATTTATGACTCCCCAAGTACTTCAAAACGACATAATTTCAAATGTCTATTCGCTTAAAGATGTGTCCTTGATCATTTTTGATGAATGTCATCGAGCCATAGGGGATTACGCTTACTGCTTTATAGCAAAGAAATATATAGAATCATCAAATAAACCTCAAATATTGGGACTTACGGCAAGCCCAGGATCTACTGAGGGGAAAATAAACGAGATTAAAAAAAATTTATTCATCGATCGGATCGAGATTAGAACAGATCAAGATATGGATGTAAAACCTTATGTGCATAAGGTTGATAACGATTGGATAAAAGTTACGCTTCCCAGCGAATTTAAAGCTATTAAACAAATTCTAACCGATAAGCTAAGAACAATTTATAAATGGCTAAAACAAATTGAATTGTTAAACTCATCAGATATAACTAAGATCTCTAGAAAAGATTTACTTGGTTTAGATAAAGTAATCAATGGAAAACTTTCTTCTTCTACATCAGATGACGAGACATTCCAACTATTCACCGCAAAGAAGTACGTTGCAAATGCTATAAGGTTGTCTCACATGGACGAGCTTATAGAAACACAAGGATTAAGCGCTCTTGAAGATTATATGAAAAAAAATCTTGAGAAAATAAAACAAAATACTGCAAACAAATCTTTAAAAGAACTTATGGCAGATCCTAAAATTAAAAGCGTTATCAATTTAATCAAATCCATAAAACTTTCAGGAATAGTCCATCCTAAACTGGAGAAATTGAGAAATATTCTACATAATCAACTGGTGGAAAACAGAGATTCTAGGATTTTAGTATTCTGTCATTTTAGGGATTCAGTTAATAATATAGTTAAGTTCTTAGAGAAGGATCAGAATATAAGAGTTCATAAATTCGTAGGGCAAGCAATGAAAACTTCTGATAAAGGCTTAACGCAAAAAGAACAAATCAGAATACTTGAGGAATTTAAAGACGGTTTTTATAATACCTTAATTTCTACTAGTGTGGGTGAAGAAGGATTAGATATTGCTGAATGCGATTTAGTTATTTTTTACGACATTGTGCCAAGTGCTGTACGTTCTATTCAACGCCGTGGGCGGACGGGTAGAAAAAAAGAAGGAAAAGTCCTTTTTCTGATGGCTGAAGGAACACGAGATGAAGGATATTACTGGGCAGAAAAAGCGAAGGAACGAAATATGAAGGAAAGTTTGCATAAAATAAAAGAAGATGATTTTGATTCAAAAGGTGGTCAGTCAAACCTGCTGAATTTCATTAAAAAAGACGAAAAAGAGCTCGAGAGTTCTAATCTACAGGAAAACGAAAGAGTAAATGTAATTAAACCAATTCAAAATGCTGAAAATGTAAAAATTGTTTGCGATAATAGGGAAACTTCTTCCCCTGTTGTAAGAAATCTCTCCTTGATGGGAGTAAAAATATTATTAAAACAATTGTCAGTTGCAGATTATGTATTGTCAGAAAGAGTTGGATTAGAACGTAAATCCGCTCAAGATTTTAACGATTCTATTAAAGATGGGAGATTATTCAACGAATTAATTAACCTAAAGAACAATTTTGAAAGAGCTATCCTAATATTAGAGGGAGATCCATTTATTAATTCAAACATAAACTCAAACGCTCTTTATGGTGCAATAACTTCAATTATCTTGAACTTGGGTATTACTATTTTCCAAACTCGTGATTCAAATCAAACTGCAATGTTTATTTTTCAGCTTGCGAAAAAAGAACAGACAGATTCTAAAGGTGAATTAAAGTTAAGGTTTGACAAAAAACCAATAGAAATTTCTAGTTTATTAGAATATATCGTTGCAGGTATTCCAGGTGTAAATTCACATAGGGCTAAAAACTTGCTTAAAGAATTAAAATCGCTCCAAGAAATTTTTAACGCTGATATTGGGGATTTAATAAAAGTTGAAAATGTTGGAAAGAAAATTGCTCAAGAAATCTATAAAATTAGTAGATTCAAGTATAAAAATGATTAAATGATTAGCTTTTTAAGAGTTATTTCAATTTCTTTAGATTATGAATACCTTTAGCGATTCTTTCTAATATTTCCTTAATGTCTTCATCGTTAACAATTAATGGGGGCATAATTATTAAGGTATCTTTTTTGTTGCCGCAATAGTTTTGTAGTACACCTTCTTTTATGATAGAAAGCATAGCTAATTGACCAAATGTTTCTTTATAAAACTCTACACCCCACATCAGCCCTCTTCCTCTTACTTCTTTAATTAAACTCGAATTCATTTCCGCAATCTCGAATAAACCACTACCGAAGAGTTTTCCCATCTCCTTTACATGGTTCAAGAATTTTGGATCGGATTGGATATCTAGCATTTCACATGCGACAACACAACCTAAATCGGATCCTCCCGTAGTAGAAATATGAATGAAGGCGTCTTGTTTAAAAACAGTTTTTTCAATAAACGGTTTATAACTGCAAGTAGAAATAGGATAAACCCCAGAACTCATACCTTTTCCTAATACCATAAAATCTGGAATGACTTTTTCGGTCTCATATAAACCTCCATAAATAGCCCAAAATTTGCCAGTTCGTCCTAGACCCGCTTGAACCTCATCGATTATCATCATTACGCCATGTTTATCACAAAGGTCTCTTACTTGAGAGAAGTAGCCTTCTGGAGCGATTATGACTCCTCCTGTGGCTGGAATTGTTTCTAAAATAACACAAGCGATTTTTTCTGAAATAGCTTTCTTCATTGCACCTATATCACCAAAGGGAACTTGTATAAAACCTGGAGGGTTCCATAGAAAAATATCTTTAAATTCAGGATTTCCAGTTGCTAAAGCGAACCCAGTATGTCCGTGATACCCGCCTACAGCAGAAATGCAACCTTCTCTCTTTGTATGTGCTCTTGAAAACTTAATGGCAGTATCAATTGCTTCTCCCCCGCTTACTCCAAATGTTGTTTTTGTAATCCCCGGAGGCATTAATTCTGCTAATTTCTTTCCTAGTAGAGCTCTCCATTCTGATAAGAGCATATGATCGCCCAAATCTAATCCCCCATCTAAAGCATCTTTAAGCAATTGGACTATAGCGGGATTGCTGTGACCTAAGTTAAACACACCACCGCTTGAACGACAGTTGAAAAGTTCCATTTGTGGCTCATTTGGTCTAGGTCCAGCTAAAGTTTTGAATTTTATTCCTTTTCTCTCACCCGGTATCACTGCTAATCCAAAACTTTTAAAGGTTCGAACTTTAGGGGCGTTTACATGTTTCTCATATAGCTTTATTAATTCTTTCTGTGATAAAGTTCCAATAAATCTATTATTTGAACCTTCTTTCATAATACACCAGCATTATTTTTTAGTTAATTTCTAATTTTTGACCTATTGATCTAAAATCTTAGTCTTTAATAGAATTTGCGGATAATAGTGGGTAATAGTGAAGAAATAAATGAAAAATCAAACAGTTAATATTAATAATTGAATTCTTATGATTAAAGATTAATATTTTTATTTTAGTAGTAATATATTTAGAATGTTATTAAAAAACTTGATGTGATTTACTATAATCAAATTTAAAGTAATCGTAGCTGGCGCTAAAAATGTCGGAAAAACATCTCTCATAAGACGGTATGCAACGGGGAAATTTGATAAATCAACTTTATCAACGATTGGGGTAGATTTTGAAACAAAGAAGGTAGTAGTTGATGATACTGAGATTCTCTTAAATATTTGGGATTTCGCTGGAGAGAAAAAGTTTCGACTTCTACTTCCCTCATATGTATCGGGAGCTTCTGGGGCTTTATTTCTTTATGATATAACAAATAAAGGATCTATAGAAGACCTTCATGATTGGGTAAAAACTATTAGTTCTGTTCCAAATCATCCTAAAACTAAGCTGTTGATTGAGGCAAAAATTGACTTAGAAAACCAAAGAGAAGTAAATAAAGAAGATGTTAAAGAATTATTCAATAAATACAAATTTCAAGGAGATATCCATAGTGTGTCATCAAAAACAGGAGAAAATGTTGAATCCGTATTTGAAACGCTTGGAAGGGAGATAATCAAGAATTCCTTAAAAAAATGTACAAGTTGTGAAAAATTTTACCCTCTAGAGCTTAAGTATTGTCAATTTTGTGGTCAGAAAACACGTTAATTCTGTAAATTGCTTATTCTCGAACATGAGGATTAAAGAATCTATATCTTTTTAAAAAATAAAACTCTTATCAAAAATAATATTCTAAAAAATAGGTAATTTAACTTGAAATACGATTTAAACGATGATCTCAACGAAATCTTAAAACGTTTAACAGATGATGGAATTTCTTTTCATGGTAAAACAATTTTAGTTACAGGAGGAGCGGGCTTCTTAGGTTCATGGGTTTGTGATGTACTAGTAAAACAGGGAGCGTATTGTATTTGTTTAGATAATCTTTCTTCAGGAAGATTTGAAAATATCTCACATTTAATGGAGAAAGATAACTTTCGCTTTATAAATCACGATATTTCTAAATCAGTATATTTTGGGTTCACACATCATCCAAATGGAATATGTATCGGCGATATTAAAAGAATCGACATCGTGATGCATATGGCAAGTAGAGCATCTCCGTTTGAGTTTAGCAAATTTCCAATACCCATCTTAAAAAGTAATACTTTAGGGACAATGAATGCTCTGGGAATTGCTAAAGCTCACAATGCTATATTTTTTTATACGAGCACCTCTGAGGTTTATGGGAATCCTCCCGATGATGTTATCCCAACATCTGAAGAATATTTTGGACATGTTAACCCTGTAGGTCCAAGAAGTTGTTACGATGAATCTAAAAGAGCTGGAGAAGCTTTCGTTAAAGCCTACGAACTCCAACATGGAATTAAAACAAAAATAGTTCGAATTTTTAATACATCTGGTCCCAGAATCCGATTCGGTCCTGAATTTGGAAGAGTTATACCTAACTTTATCCATCAAGCGTTGAATAACGGAGATATAACTATTTTTGGTGACGGGTCACAAACAAGATCATTTATTTATGTTGTTGATGAAATTGAAGGACTTTTAAGAATTGTTCATAAGGACGAAGCGATCGGAGAGGTTATTAATTTAGGTAATAATAAGGAATATACAATCTTAGAATTGGCTAAAATTATCAAGGACTTATCCAACTCAGAATCAAGAATTACATTTCAACCTCTACCTATTGACGATCCAATAAGAAGATGTGCTGATTTAAAAAAAGCAAAGAGAATCTTAAATTGGCAACCCACGACTCCTCTGAAAGAGGGGTTATCGAAAACTATAGCTTGGTTTGAAGAAAATGTCCAGAGTGAATGAGAGTCAACATTCAAATAAAATTGACAGAAATTATAAAGAATTTGATAAAATTCTTAAAATTCTCTTAATTATTGGTATAATCATTATATCTGGGTTCATAATTTACGCCTTTATAACTCCTAAACCGGGCTATTTGTATTATGGTATTTTAAATTTTGACAAAAAAGCAGAAAATTACCAAACTAAAGCTGCAGTTGATGAGAATATTACTTTTTATATTTCTATTGGAAATTTTTTAAATCGGGATTTTTCATTCCAATTAGAAATTTTGAAGGGAAACAATGATACTTTACTAGGCCCATACCCCTCGTTAAACGCAATTTCTTTTGTAAATTCGTCTACAATTACTTTACCACATAGAGCAGAATGGATTTCAAGTGCATTCAATGTTTCTTTTTCACAGGTGGGAACAAATCAAATTATAATTGCGGAAATATGGGAAATCCCTTCTGTAGGTATTAGAAGATTTTATGATGTGGTAGATATGCGATTAAATATTACTCTTAGTTATTTACTCCTATGATTTGGAGGGATTTCTTAATTCTTCGCTTATTATTTTAAAAATTAAAATTATAGCTACTATTAAAATAATTAGCAATAGTATGATAAGAAATAAATTATTTATAGCGTAAAGTCCACCTTTAACCAATATTTAAGTAATTAGAGGTCTACATCCGTATTTTTAGCTTTCACTATTTTTTTGATTCGTGTAGTTACAATTTCGGTTAGTTTTTTCACTGTATCATCACGGTTAATATTTTCAACGATAGGAACCCCCACAATTTTTGCTTGCTCTTTTAAATAATCTTGAATTATTCTGATTTGTTCGAAATTATCATAATACTTGTTAACAGGGCTCCTCATAGAAACATTATATGCTCTAAGAGAGAATCTGTTCTTGTGCTGTATCTCGTTGGATAAATTTAACATCACAAAAACTATATTTGGATGTTCTAAAATGTCATTGGAAATGAATTCAGGGGACAAGTGAACACCTTCGATGATCATGTTAATTCCTTCATAAAGAGCTCTTTTGATCAGAGCTTCAACGCCTACTATCACAATTTTGACTTGTTCACTATACCCTAAAATTGTGGAGTTAAACCTTGATGACCTATAATGCTTCGAGAATTTACCCGCTTCGTAAGAACTCTGATGTAATTCAGGTATTAAATCATTACTCAATATTTTTCTCATTATTTCCCGGATTGAGTCAGTCCCAATCATACTACGAAAGTCTAATCGATGGGCTAGCGTTAGAGCAACTGTTGATTTTCCAATTCCCGTCGTTCCACTAATTAAGATAATAATGGGTTGATCCAATTTAGTAATCTTCTTAAACACAAGAAAATTTTCGGCGTATTGTGCATCTTTTTTATCTGCTAAAATCTGGTAAATTTTGTTATCCATTTCCTGCTTTGATATCTCTTGTATATTCATTTTCAGCAAGTCATTTTTTATCTCCTCGGCGATCTCATGTGCTTCGAGAAATGATATTCCTGTTTTTAGTAAACTATTGGCAATTAATCCTCTAGAGAATATTATTGAATAATCTTGGTCAATGATTAAAATTTTATCCATTCTTTTTAATCCTTAAATTATTGGTATTAGAGTAATTATTACATTTTAAAATAAATTATTTAAATCATTGTTTTTGGAATTATTATTTGTTGTCATTTGGATCTTCTTCTAAGACTATAATTCTATAAAAAATGCTATTTAGAATTGTTCAATTTTTTAAACTCTGTGCTCCTATTATTTGAACATTATCAATTTTTACATAGGGAGCGGAGTAAGGGCCGTAAATCTTATATTCCTTTGATATAGAAGTAATATTTTCAAATAAATCTAATAGATTTATACCGAACATAGTTTCGTTTAAGGCATGTTTTATTTCTCCATTTTGTATCAAATTCCCTTGTGAAATCAAACCAGAAAAATCACCAGTTGCAATATTTGGAGAATCTGCGGTTGAATTTAACAAAATACCTTCTTTCACATTTTGTATTAATTCATCATTTTGAGCTGTTCCAGGTTGAAGAATTAAATTCGATATTCCTATTGAAGGAACGGAGCTAAATGAGCTTCTTGATGCATTTCCAGTACTTTCAACTCCCTCCTTTCCGGCGGTATAACTGTTGTGCAACAATCCTGATTGCAGAAAATGTCCATTTTCTATAATTTTTTTATTTCTACAAGGAAAACCTTCACCATCAAAAATATTAGAGCCAACTCTACCATTAATTACAGCGTTATCATTAATATTTATCAAATCTGAACCGATCTTTTTTTCTCTTTTGCCAACTAAAAAACTTCGTTTATATTGGTACATTTCTGCATTAATTGCAGATGCAATTGGATTCAATATTAGATTTATTGTCCCCTTAGGAGAGAGTATCACCGGCATTTTTTTTGTTTTAATCTTTTTTCTATGTAGATTTCTCTTAGCATTTTTTAGCGCTTCCTCTGCAGTTTTTGTCCCATCAATGTCAGCTAGCATTCTTTTCATTTGAGATTCGTATCCATTTGAAACATCTCCATTAATCGTATCTTTCACTATCATATTTGACGAGATATTGAATAAAGTCTCCTCTCCACTTACCTCAATCCCGTTCGAGTTGAAAATATAAGAAAGATTGCTATTAGCTGTAAAATCCCCAGATTGCGAAATTGCTTGGTCATCCTCAGTACAAACATTAATCAAATCTTTAACATGATCTATTGCATCTTCGATTAATAAGCTCTTTATGCTTTTATCGTATAAGTCTTCAACCATTGAGTAGGGTTTTAATTTTTCGGGCAAATTTTTAAAGTTTGGATCAGGAGTTCCAACACGCATCATTTTGATGGCATTTTTAACAATTTTTTCTACAACTTTTTTATTCATTTTGTTTGTAAATGCGAACCCAATGGACCCATTTGTTTGATAAATTCTGATTGAAATTCCATGATTTCTCCCTATTTCGCTATATTTTACCGAGTTTTCCTCTACTTCAATATTAAGATATTCGCTTTTTCCTATAAAAATTTCAGCACATTTATAATTTGAAAAATTTTTGTCTGCAACTTTAATAGCAAATTTAGCAAGCTCAAATATGTCTATATCCTCATACATTTAATTCAATCCTCCCACTGTGATGTCGTCAACTCTGATATATGGACCACCATCGCAAACTCTAACGCTTTGGCCACCTTTTCCACAAATTCCTTGTGAATGCCCGAAGGTATTTTTATCACCTACCGCAGATATTTTTTTTAATACCTCTAGAATCATTCCCGATAACGCAACATCCCTCATTAATTCTTTTTTTTCTCCATTTTCGATTTTATACGAGAACTTACACTTAAATTGAAAGTTTCCAGTAGTCGGATTAGTATAACCGTATAAAAAATCTTCACAAAGAATCCCATTTTTTGTGTCTTGTATTAATTCTTCGATGTTCCAATCTTTTGGTTCAATGTAAGTGAATCCCATTCGGACTTGAGGTCTAGCAGAACTAGATGAAGCTCTCCCGTGACCGTTTGGGGGTAAATTCATTCTTGATGATGTTTCTAAGTTATGCAAGTAATTTTTTAGTACCCCATTTTCAATAATTGTTGTTTTTTGGGATAGAATTCCTTCGTCATCTATAAAATAGCTCCCAAATATTTCATAAGGAAGTCCAAGTTTTTTACCTTGTCCCATTGAAGGATCATCGATTACATTGATATTTTGTAAAGCTATCTCTTTACCCATTTCTTCTTTCAAAATACTTTCTTTACTTAAGACCAAATCTGCCTCACATGCATGTCCAAGGGCTTCGTGAATTAAGGTTCCGGCTAATTTAGGATCAGCAATAATAGTAAATTGTCCACCTATCGGAGATTTCGCATCTAGTAATTTAATCGATTCTTGAGCCGTTTTTTCGCTTAATTTTTCTGCTTTTTCAGTTGATAATATCTCAAATCCACCTAAACCTCCTACAGAATTAAGGGATCTCTGGATAATTCCTGCTTTCCGGGAATATACCATGTTTAGTAATCGCAAATATGAAAGTGTTTGTTTAATTTTACTTCCGAAGGAATTAATAAAGATGTTATTACTAACGCCATCCATATAAATTGTTCGCGTATTTGTTATTAACTTAGAAGAACTTGCAGCTATTTTTTCATGATTTTTTACTAATTTTATTTTTTCTTCTATATTTACATCCGATAAGGGTAGTTTACAATCAATTTTGAAGCTTTTCTCTATGGGATCCCTTTCAATTATTTTGAACTCATTTTTTAATAACGATTTTGTTAATTTCGCTAGCTTTATTGATTTTAAGAAGCTAGACCTAATACTATCCTTGTTAAGATCCTTGAGAACACTAAAACCCCATCCTCCATTTATAAAAGCTCTTATTCCACAATTTGTCATCTCATAAGAAGAAATCTCCGTGCTCTTTTGATCTGTGAAATCTAAAGTTGTCCCTTCACTAACCGTTGCTCTAATATCCCAATATTCAACATTATGTTCCGCCTCTTGTATCAAATCTGCAATGAAAGCATTGTCAAATAGGCTTAATTCATCATATGTCTCCATAAAACTCGTCAAATCACAATGTAAGCTTAATACTTATTAATAAATAATAATAAGAGTCTTAGGAGAGTGAAGAATAGAGGTTTAAATAATTTTTTTCTTTAGGAAGATTTTTTAATTCAAATTTTTTTCATAATCCAGAAATTTAAAAAGAGTTTCTTTTTCCCCTTTCATTTTTAACTTCTTGATAATTCTAATAGCATCCTTTAAAGTTACCGTTCTTATAAACTTAAATGAGTTTTTAAACTGAAAAGATCGATTACACTTCCAACATTTTTTCGTTTTTATCATTTTATTGCTATAAAACCATTCTCCACAATGGTAACAACGAAAGAAGTAGAATTTATGAACAGTGCTCATTATGAGGATATCATAAAAATATTAGCATTTATGTCAAATAAGGCTACAAGTTTTCTAGCATACTATGAATATATTTTATAGTTAATATATAGTAAAGTTAAATTTATCAGAGATATTATTATTCTTATATAGAATCCTAAAAAGTTGGGGTCGTTATGAAGGAGATAACTGAGCAAGAATTAAAAAAACTAAATATCGACGAATTAACGCACTTATTTGTAGACAATATAAATGAACAAAATTTGAAGTTAGTTGAAGGAATCGAATTTCTGGTTGATGAAAATTTTGATGATTTCACGAAAAATTTAAATTATGTAATAGAGACAAATACCGAAGTACAAATCAAGAAAGCTTTTGAAGCTAAAATCTTCAAATCTAAATTAATGTTCTCAAAAGCAGACAGGTTAAAACTATTTACAAAAATTAATGATATCAAAAATATAGGAGAATTTTTCGCCAATAAAATGCTTCTCTACAAAGTTGTATTTCCAGATAACGAATTTAAATTCCAACTCTTGACCGTTTTAAAATCATTAAAATCGATTTCTAATGGTTTAACTAAAGCAATAAAGACTATTGGCTCGGATTTGAGTAAAGCTCACGATATTTGTGAAGATGTGAAAGAAGAAAGACGAAAAATGAGAAAAGAAGAGTGGCAATTACTAAACCGTTTGTATAATTATGACATGGATTACTTATCAAGAACTTTCCTTTACTTGAAAGAACTAATAGAAGATATTATGATGTTGGCTGATCATATTAAAAGTTTTTCTGAGTATATTCAATTTTTAGTAACAAAATATTTAATTTTCGATTAAAAAACTGATTGGATATGGCAGTTGACATAATTTCAATTGTAGTAGTAGTTTTAATTGGCTTGGCAATCGCCCTCGCATTTTCTATAGGCGCAAATGATGAAACTCTATCCACATTAGTTGGAGCTGGAGTTATTAAATTCAAAGTAGCCTTACTAATTGGTGGTTTAGCAGTTGGAGTAGGGATGTTCTCCTTTAGCTTTGCGTTTGTCGCAAAAACCGTTGGTGCTGATTTATTAGGTGAGACAATAACTTATACAGAATTTATGTTGTTAACTGTATTAATAAGTAGTATCTTGTGGTTAGTAATTGGCAGTTTCGCAGGAATTCCCTTAAGTAGCACTCATTCATTAGTAGGAAGTATATTTGGAGTTGTATTTGTATACTCAATAACACATGAAACAGTTAATCCTGAAACAGTATTTAAT
>JAGXNP010000083.1 GCA_019894885.1 Promethearchaeota archaeon
ATTAATTGAAGTAGATCCTAACCAATCTATTGCAGAAATTAAAAAAACTGTTCAACGGGAATATAAACTTAATCCTATTCTCGCTATTCAATTTATCTTTAAAGGAAAAGTACTTCCTGACCAGCTAAAGTTCGCTAAAATAGGAATTCATCCAAAAAAGGATGTTATTACCGTAATGGCTACACAGGCTGGCGGATAAAATATAAGTTTTAAATAATTTTTTCTCTTTCTATTTTATTTTGCTAAATTTTTTAACTTTCTACAAATGAATACTAATTATGGGTTATATAACCAAAGTAGCTATTCAGAAAATTAAAAATGAGGATGTGAAAACATCTGTTTTTTCAGCACTTGAACTTATTAATGCTCAAGATTTAATGCAAAAAGATAACATGGTAGTGATATTAAAACCGAATATCTTAATGGGTAAACCAGCTGAGAGAGCAGTTAATACTCATCCAGAAGTTGTTCGAGCTGTGATTCAATGGGTAAAAAAATTCAATCCATCAAAAATTTATGTATGTGATTCTGCTGGGGGTCAAAAACCCGGTACTACAGAAACAGCTATGAAAGAGAGTGGTATTCTGGATATCTGTGGAGAAGAAGGAGCAATTTGTGTACCTTTTGAAAAAACTGAGCGCGAAATTTATGAAGTCAAAGATGCTCTAGAATTGAAAGAGATATCGAGTTCCCGTTTGATTAGAGAAGCAGATTTGATTATTAACATTCCTAAAATTAAAACCCATTGGCAATGCACTTTAACATGCTGCATTAAAAATATGTTTGGAACCGTGCTTCTGGCAAATAAAGCAAAAACTCATGCTCAAGCAGCAATCTTGGATCGATTTTGTTCGGCATTAGTAGATATCTATTCTATTTCTAAACCGCAATTAACTGTAATAGATGGTTACTACTGTCAAGAAGGTCAAGGTCCCTCTAGCGGTGATGTAGTTAAATTAGATATAATTTTAGCGGGATATGATGGGGTTGCTCTCGATACTACTGTATGTAAAATAATTGGATTTGAACCAGAGGAAATTTTGTATTTAGAAAAAGCTGAAAAAAAGAAATTGGGAACAACTGACTTAGAAAGCGTAGAATATTTCGGTGATACTATTAAATCTGTTTTTCGACAATTTAAACGCCCAAAACTTCGCCCAATATCAATGCCTTTACCAAAGTGGTTAGCAGATTATATTGGAAAAACAATATTTAAAGCCTCAGTAAAGTTCAATAGAGAAAAATGTAAGCTATGCTCAACATGTTGGACTAATTGCCCGGTTAATGCGATTAATCCTCCTAAAGAATTAAAAAAAGGAAATATTCCAAAATGGGATAATAAGAAGTGTATCACTTGTTTCTGTTGCGTAGAATTATGTCCCCATGAGGCTGTAAAGTTTAAAATGAATTATGTGAAAAACGCTTTATTTTCATGGATGGGCTTAGGTTGTATCGCATTCCTAGCAATGATATTCTTGTTAATTTTATGGATTCTAAACTTATTTTAACACTTTCTTTTATTTATTTAAAATTTTTATGATTTAAATATCAACCTTGTTAATTTGATTTCTAAATTTAGTAGATCATAAAAGCTATTATAACCGTATTCTAAAACTAAATTTTCTATATGGTTTTAATAATCAATTTACTACTTGAAAATCTTATAAAGTTTTGAGATTAATATATCATATCATTAAAAAAAATGTTAAATAATGCAATAAAATGAAGTTCGCGATATTAAATGGTAGCCCTAAAGGCGCTGAAAGCGTCACCATGCAGTATATCTTGTACATTAAGAAAAAACATCCGGAACACGAATATAATATAATAAACATCGCACAAACAATTAAAAAGATCGAAAATGATGAAAAGAGATTCGAAGACATTATTCTTCAGATAAAAGAATCAGATGGGGTAATGTGGGGCTTCCCCTTATATGTAATGCTAGTTTGCTCCCAATATAAGCGGTTTATTGAATTGATTTTCGAAAGAAATGCTGAAGCCGCATTTGAAAATAAGTATACTTTTGTCTTATCAACCTCTATTCATTTCTACGATCATACAGCTCAGAATTATATGCATAGTATTTGCGATGATTTAAAAATGAAGTATGTAGGTAATTATCCCGCAGATAGTTGGGATCTTCTTTACCCAAAGCGACGAGCAAGATGGCTTTTGTTCGTCGAGGATTTTATAAACCATGTTGAAAATAAATATCCTACTTCAAAACACTACACTCCTTTAAAAATGAGAGACTTTAAATATACTCCTGGTAAAGAATTAGATGATTCAAACAAAATTGATACAGATGGTAAAAAAATTCTTGTTCTTAGTGATGAAACTAACGAGAATACAAATTTAGGGAAAATGATAAAAAGGTTTAAAGATTCTTTTTCGAGTGAGATCGAAATTATAAATATAAATGATATCGATATTAAAGGTGGATGTATCTCATGTCTGCAATGTGGTTACGATCATAAATGCTCCTATTTGGGAAAGGATGGCTTTATCGAATTCTGGGAAAATGTAGTAATGACTTCGGATATTCTTGTTTTTGCTGGTGTAATTAAAGATAGATATCTTTCATCAAGATGGAAGATGGTTCAAGATCGGGCTTTTTATATGACTCACACGCCAACGCTAATAGGAAAACAGATGGGGTACATTATTTCTGGTCCTTTTAATCAAATTCCAAATATTGCTCAAACTTTTCAAGCTCACGTAGAAATTCAAGACTCAAATTTTGTGGATACCATTAGTGATGAATTTGGGACATCAGAAGACATAGATGCCTTACTCCACGATTTTGCTAGGAGATTAGTTACTTACTCAAATGTAAATTATATCAAGCCAATAACCTTTTTGGGAGAAGGAGGTAAAAAAATGTTTCGCGATGATATCTACGGCAGAAATCGATTTGTTTTTTTAGCCGATCACGAGTACTACGAGAAACATGGTTTTTATGACACTTTCCCGCAAAATGACGAACGTGCTAAAAAATTGAATGAAAAATTGATTCCATTAATGAGAATAGATAGGGTTAGGAACAAAATTAACATGAAGCAAGAATTCCTTCGACCTTTCATTAAGGTAATTGAAGATTCAAATAAATGAAAAATATAAATTTAGAAGTTATGAAAATGGCTTGGGGAGGCTCATTAAATAAAGAGGGTTCAGATCACGTGAGAAATTTAAGAGAAGCTGATAATGTTATAAAATTTCTAGAAAGATTAAAACAAAAGTTAAATAACGAGGAAAAACAAATCGTTTCAGACACAATCAATATTATTGTAAGCCATCACACTAAAGAGTCTTAGAGTGAATCTCAAACCTTAAATTAATTCTATTAATTTTTTAATTATTTCTATTAATCGATCTGCTTTAGTTTTCAATGTTTCAGTTAGATTTATTTCAAAAAAAGGTAGATCGATATTATTCGATCTCTCCTCGAGAGTCAAAACATCTTGTTTGTAAAGTTTTAACTCCTTGAAACCCTCAAGACTTTCAGGAACAAATCCAATCATAAAGACATTCAATGCTGGTAATTTTTCAACAATTAAATCAATTACAATGTGGACTGGAATAGTATGAGTAGATATCGGTACAAACTCCTTAATATCCTCTCGCTCCAATATCTTAACCGTTCCCGGAGGTTTATTTAAAGTACAAGTATCTATAAGAATCAGAGTTGATGGTTTAAATTTAACGACATCATCAACTCGGACCATGGGATCTGTGGCTGCGTTTATGAATAGCACTTTTTCATTTGAATATTCTAAGAGTTTGCTTATAATATAGGGACCTAAGCCATCATCACTTAGTTTCTCCTCTCCTATCCCCATAAAAACTAAACTTTTAACACCCTTTAGTCTTTTCAAGAGTTTTTCATATAAATCTTCCATAGTTAGGTGAAAAATTGCTTAATTGAACATTAATTTTCGTAATTCTATCAAAAAAAATAAAAGCATATAAACTCTGAAATTGAGATTTAATCACATTTTTAAAAAAATTTAAAATAAAAAAGTGATTTATGTTGTCAGATACTAAAAAAGATAAATTAAGTTCTCGTAATTTATGGGGATATACAATTTGGGCATACCAGCAGGATTAATATCATATGTATGATTCTTTTTTATTTCATTTTAAAGAGAACTTAAATATATTTCATACTTTTTCGTAAGAATTCCTTTATAGTAAGGCTTCCCACCGACTTTTTGTTGAAACTCTTTATGAATTTTTAATTTCCAATTTTCAAAAGCCTTAGTTATTCTTCCACCATATATAGGATTCTTCCCTGTCAATTTTTTAAAAATTTTAACTTCCAAATTTAATGGTGTTAAGTTTTTAATAGTTGGTTTCTTTTTATCTACAGGGTCTTTAGCAATAGGTCTTCTAACTGTAGATTTTTTGACTTTAGGCTTTTTAGGTGGAGCTTTTTTAGAAACAGGTTTCTTAATGAGATTAATTAAGTATAAATCATATTTCTGAGTAATTTTTCCCTTATAGTATGGAAAACCACCTGTTTTTTCCCGAAATTCTTTATGAACTCTCATTTTCCATTTTTGAAATGTTTCCGTTTCACTCCCACTCCATATGGCATTTTTCTTGTTTATTCTCTCATAAGTTTCAACTTCTGATTTGAATGTATTTAGTATTTTAGGGGGTTCTGGTTTTTTTACTTTTTTGGGTGCTTTTAGTTTGAATCTATGGATAATTTCTATTATTTCGTGACATTCAAAAACATTTCCCTTATTATCACTAAAATATGGAAGATCAAAACTATCTAAATAAATGGCAAAATCGAAGTAATTAGTATGATCAATCTCAGGACCCATGTATTGAGCAGTAAAGACTATTACATTCTTATCTTTAGAAATATTGATAATATTTCTTTTATATTCAGAGTATTGATAAAGAGAGATTTTTTCAAAATCAGTGATGGAAGAAAATAAATTAAATTGAGCTTTAGATTTTATTTGAACATCGTATTCTTCATACCTTTTATTATTAATAATAGCATTGAGAACAATTAAGGAATATTCTTCTTCTGAATCAAGGGTCATCTCTAAGAGAGCTTTTACAAATTGTTTTATATGATCCCATTCAGACGCATAAGCAATTCCAATGATTTCTTTGGGTATACTTTCATACATGGACTTATTACGTAAGAAATATTCTAAATTGTTATCAATTATAAACCTTTCATCTACTTGTAAAAAATAAAACTAATGTTTATTATATATTTGGATAAATCCTAAACTTTATATTGATTAAGCCTATCAACAATAAAAAACAAAAGATTACATCTTAAATCAAAAACTAATTTTAGTTAAATTTTTTTTTTACTCTTCTATTTCTTTTATTATGTTATTATTAAAAGGAAAAACCATTATAATCACAGGTTCGGGAAGAGGTATAGGAAAATCTGTAGCTATCGCTTGTGCAAAAGAAGGTGCTAATGTTGGTCTTACGGCAAGAACTCTTGATGAACTAAATGAAGTTAAAGATGAGATCATTAATTTGGGTATTGGAGTAAGGGTATCAGTTAAAACTGCCGATGTGACTAAATATGAAGAAATTGAGGACGCATTTAAGATATTTCATGAGGATTTAGGAGAATTTAACGGAGTGATTGCTAACGCAGGATATTCAAGGATGTGGAATAGCCATGAATTTGATAGCAATAAATTTTCTGAGATAATGTCTATCAATGTATCTGGCGTATTTTTTGCTTTTAAAGCGGCTTATCACTATCTTAAGAAAGATGATAAGAATAACAAATCAAGATTCATTACCACTGGAAGTGCAGCGTTTACTAATCCTATGCCAAAGCTTGCTGCCTATACCGCAAGTAAATATGCCGTAGTAGGATTACAAAATGCATTGGCATTAGAATATAAAAAAGAAAATATTACTTTTAATATGGTTTTACCTACTCAGGTAGATACACGCATGCTGAGGGGAAGTAAGGCAGGAGATGGAAACAAACCTCCAAGCGTCATGAACCCCCAAGAGCTTAACGACTATTATTTATTTCTTCTTAGTAATAATGCAAATAAGACTGATAACGCTCTAATTTTTACTAACGATTTTAACGAAGTAAGAAATCTAATATCTAAGGCTCCTCTAGTAAAAAGAGAAAATTGGGAAGTTTTTAAACCATACTTAGAAGAAATTGCTCCCAAAATCTATTCTAATGTGAAGAAACTTGGAAGATTGGTAGAATTCCTAATAAATTCTACTGAATGAGTAGCTCAATAAATCTTACTTCAATCTTTTGAGTCTATTTCATTTAAAGCGTTAAATTCATTAATTATTAACTGCTAGGTTATAATAGAATATGAATGAAACACCAAATGAAAAGGTCGAAAAAGTACAGTTCGAGGGAGTAATTGACCAAGGAAAGGTTATTATTACTGACAAGGATTGTATTGAAGAGTTTTATAGAAATTCATATATTGGCACACTCGATAAGGATAGCAACGGTGGAGAAATTTTAGTTTTAGGACCTTTAGAAGTTCTATTATTATGTGAGAGAAATCGGATTTTATTGTATAAAAATAATGATAAGAATAATGATCTATACGATTTTGAGGGTTTACTAACATATTTCATAGAATTTGATGATAATTTATGGCGAAAGTACGTCATTTACATGGATTTGCGAAAAAGGGGGTATATCGTAAGAACTGGATATGGAGAAGGGATAGATTTTCTGGTGTACAAACGTGGGGCTGATTTTGAAAAAGATTCAGCTAAATTCTTGATATATCCGATATTTGAGGGTTCTCCTATAGATTTAAGGGAATTGGATAAGATGTCTCGCGTAGCTATGAGCTCTCGCAAGGATCTCATTGTAGCTACCGTAGATCGGCTAAGTAAGCCAATATATTATAGCGTGAAAAAATTTGAAATTATGAATAAAATAGAGAAAAACGAAGACTGAAATGTCAAACAAATATGCATGTGATACTTCTGTTATATTTAATGGTGTCATCTTAAATTTAATAACCGATGGAGAATTGGGGGAAAAACCCGAAATTTATATCCCAAATGTGGTTGTTGCAGAGGTTGAATATCGTACAAATGTTCAAAAAGAAATAGGATTCTATGGTTTAAGTGTATTAAAAGAATTACGAAAATTGCATCAGGAAGAGAAATTAACGCTCAATATTGTGGGAAAAAGACCAACAAGAGAAGAAATTAAAATGAGTCCAGGAGGGGAACTTGATGCGCTTATTAGAAAATCTGCTTTAGAAAATGACGCCGTATTAATTACAGCAGATAGAATACAGGGAGATGTAGGAATTTTCGAAGGGATCCAAATAATGTATGTAAAGGAAAAAGCCTTTCCAAAAGAATTTGACCCTTTTTCTCTTAAATTGCTAGAGTTTTTTGATGAAACCACAATGAGTGTGCATCTAAAACAGGGATTACCTCCTTATGCCAAGAAAGGGAGCCCAGGAAATTGGTATCTAGAAAAAATTGGTGAGGATCCATTATCTGCTGAACTTATTGAAGAATTAGCAATCGAAATAATAGAGATGGTTAGGGTAGATGATCATTCGTTTGTAGAAATTGAGAAAAATGGCGCTGTGGTTGCCCAGTTGAGAGAATTTAGAATAGTTATAACCAGACCTCCTTTTTCAAATGATGTAGAAATAACGGCTGTACATCCACTTGTTACGCTTTCATTGAAGGACTATTCAATTGATTCAAAATTAGATAAGAGATTGCAAAAAGCAGAAGGCATTTTAGTAGCTGGTGCTCCTGGAGCAGGCAAGAGTACTTTCTCAGCAGCTCTAGCAAATTATTATTTAGAACAAGGAAAAGTTGTGAAAACGTTAGAAAGCGTCCGAGATTTGCAAGTTAAACCTGAAATTACGCAGTATACCAAATTGGAGGGAAGTCTTGAAAATTCAGCGGATATTTTACTCTTGGTTAGACCAGATTTCACGATTTTCGACGAAGTACGCACTACAAAAGATTTTCAGATCTACGCTGATTTTCGTTTATCTGGAGTTGGAATGGTCGGAGTTGTCCATTCTTCATCAGCTATCGACGCAATACAGCGCTTTATTGGTCGTATAGAGCTTGGTATGCTTCCATCAATTATTGATACCATCGTATTTATTGAAGGAGGGGATATCTCTACTGTTTTGATTATAAAAATGACAGTTAAAGTACCTCATGGATTTAGGGACAAAGATTTGGCACGACCCGTTGTTGAAGTTAGAGATTTTAGAACAACTCGTCTTTCATACGAGATTTATTCTTTTGGTCAAGATATAGTCATTAATCCAATTAATCCTATAGAACCTAAGGACTCTTTTATGCGTGAGGAGCACTTTAAAAAAGAGTTTTTGAGTAAAAAAAAAAAAGATAAAAAAATTGAGTTAGATATCAAAGTTAGTAAGCAAAAGATATTAATAAAAGCAGATCCAGTATACGCTAGTAGTAATATTATTGTTTTTGCAGATGATCAGGAAGTATTTTCAGGCTCATTGAGTCGATCAAGCAATATAACGCTTTCTCTCTCAAATAAAGAAGGCAGGAAGCTTCTTAAAGAATATGACAGAGATAAGAATATTTATGGAATTATAAAATAGATATCTAATTGTTTTGTCATATTTAAAAAAAAATTTTAGACATAATTTCGCCAAACTTTTTTATTGTTTTGCCAGTGCTGCGCTAGCTCTTTCGATGTTGTCAACTCCGATAACTATTTTATTATTCTCAGCAAAATAGATCAAGTCAATATTCACACCTAAATTACCTATCTTGCGAGCCATTTTCCCTCCTGTCCCTGGTTTTCCCGCTATTTGACCAATGTCTTGAACGATAACTTCACGAACACCACTAATCTCAAATCCTGCTTTTTCAAGTACAGAGCGTGCAACAGTTTCTTCTTCAACCAATATATGTATAATTGCCTTATCTTTTAGCGGAATTCCACATAAACCTTCCATATTTATACCATTTTTGCCTAAAACTTCCCCCATATCAGCTAGTGCACCGGGACGATTTTCCAAAATAACAGCTATATCTTTCATTTTATGCTTTCTCTTATTTTTATTTATTTTATTTATAAATTTGATTCTTGGGTGATTTTTTTCTAATGCTTAATTATGTATCTCCGTATTTAAGTTTTCTTTTGAAATTACATTAGATTAGGTATTTCACCCCTTAAATGCAATAGAATTATAGAATAGAGAAATGTAATACTTCAGCTTGTATAATGTTATAAATACTCATTTTAAAAGATTGTATTTTTTTAGAAGAATAAGACCATCTAAAGAAAAAATAGGACGCCACCAAGGAAGGTTTTGATAAGCTATTTTTATTCCCCCATCTTCTTCAAAACTATCAATGAAATACGCTGCTTCATTTTCCATTGTATCTTGACTAACATGATCAATTGCATAATACCAATATCTGCTAAAAAGTGGAAAGTGATCTCTATTATCTCCTAATAGCGATGGCATGCATTCTATTATTTTTTCAAGATTAACATTATCCTCGTTATTTTGACTGCAATACTTCAAATAAACAAAAATGGGATAATTATAAAATACAAATTCTTTAGGGAATTCAGTTTTTTGGTAATGAACTCTAACATTTTTAAAGAATTGTTCATTTCCCGCGCTCCATTTCTTCAATATTCCTGCTAGTACGAAGATTCTATCCTTATCCAGATTTTTCCACCAAGGTTGATAGGGATATTTAAACATATTTTCTGGAGGATGGTTAATGTATCCTTCTTTATTCTGAGTCTCTAGTATCCATTTAATTAACTCTGTTGAAATAATACTATCTTTAGAGTCTAATAAGTCAAGAATATATAGCGCAGTTTCAGCTCCAATAGCAGTACTGTCTGGACATAGAAGATCAGGCTCAATACCATTTCCAAATCCTCCATCGCGATTTTGATATCCAACTAGAACTTTCAAAACTTCTTCTTTCAACCCTCCTTCAAAAAAATAAGAAAAAAGTTTTCTTTCAATTAATCTGCCTTTGCTAAACAGGAAGTGTTTTATTTTTTCAATATCAATTTTAACCGAGTCTATCATGATTATTACTTGAAATATAAATCATTTTGATATATCAAGAGTAAATAGAACTTCTCCATATTCCACACTTTTTGATTTTAATGGGAATCCGCTGTTATTAAGAAAATGAAGCATTGGTTTGTTTTCAACTAGAATAGAACCTGTAAAAAATTGATAATTTAACTCTCTGGCAATTATAACTAAATAATTTAATAAAAATGTAGCAATTCCAGTTCTGCGAAAATTTTTCTTCACAACTATACCTAACTCAACTGTTGAGGGTTTGTGGGTTTTAAAAAATGCAGCTGATGCCACGATTATTCGTTCTCCGCCTTCTAAGCATTCACTAACTAAAACCATGTCAGTAGTATAATCTATATTTGCTAAAGGTTGTACAAATTTGTGAGAAAAATTTCGATCCCGTGAGAAAAATCTCAAATATTTATCCAAATCACTTAAAGAGTAATAAAACTTTTGGAGCATTCTCTCATCTGTTGGTTTTATAGGACGAATTTTGAGGATTTCTCCATTTTTCATTTGAAAAGTCGTTTCGTATTTATCCGGATATAAGCTCAACCGACCACTTATGGAAATAGGAAGTTTTTGATCTGCATAGATATACTTTACTTTTTTAGCGTATTCTAAAAGTTCTTCTCTAAAGTCCGGGTGGGCGATATTTATCATTTGCAAAACTCGCTCCCTAATGCTCTTACCAAACAAATAAGCAATCCCCCATTCGGAAACGACATAATGAATATCTCCCCGAGTAATAACAACTCCAGAACCTGGCTGAAGATATGGAACAATTCTCGATACTACTGTCCCATCCTTTAAAGTTGCAGTGCTAGCAAGGACGGCTATAGGTTTTCCGTCTTCAGAGTGATTAGCACCTCTGACAAAATCTACTTGACCACCTATACCACTATAAAATAATGTTCCAAGCGAATCTGCATTAATCTGTCCCGTTAAATCTATTGTTAGTGCCGCGTTTATGGCTACTTGCTTTTTATTTCGACTAATTACGAAAGGATCGTTGCAATAATTACTTGGATGAAATTCTACAAAGGGATTGTTGTCTACAAAATCATAAAGCCGCCGGGAGCCCATGACGAAGGAAGTAACTATTTTTCCTTTATGAAGTGTCTTTTTTTTACATGTAATTACCCCCTTTTCAACGAGATCAACAATTCCATCTGAGAAAACTTCACTATGCACTCCCAAATCTTTCTTATCTTCTAATTCGGTTGAGATTGCATTAGGAATTTTCCCAATTCCCATTTGAATAGTAGATTCATCTTCAATAAGAGATGCGACATATTTTGCAATCTTTTTAATAGATTCATCTGGGGGATCATACTTAAACTCAATAATATCGTGATCTGATAAAATATAGGCGTCTATATCGTTCATATGAATGAATGAATCACCGAGTGTACGCGGCATCTTAGGATTAATTTCAGCTATCACAAATTCAGCTCCCTCTGCTATAGGTTTTGCAATATCTACATTAATACCATAACTACAAAATCCAAATTCATCAGGAGGGCTTATTTGGATAAGAGCAGTTTTTAAATGCATTTGCCCCCTTTCAAAGAATCTTGGAATGTCTGAAAGTAACATTGGGGTGTAATCTGCGAATCCCCTTCTTACAGAGTCTCGAAGATTTTCACTGATAAAAAAAACATTATGCCTAAATAAATCTTCATTACCTCCCACAGATTTATAATAATCGAGATCAGAGAGACTTATAAAATGTATCATCTCTACATCAGAAAGCTGAGGACCTAGTTCAATGAGTTTTGATATGAGATCTATAGGTTCAGAACATCCAGAATCGATAAAAATACGATCCCCAGGTTTAATATATCGTTTAATTGCTTGCTCTACATCAACATGCTTCTGTTTATATTTATCTAAATTAAGAAGTTTTTTGTTAATCATTTCTTTTGATGTCATATTTATCCATTTTTAAAGATCCTAATATTTTAATTGGTATTCATCATTTCTTTTACTCTTATAACTATTTTAGGAAGAACATCTCCAATTTGATCAAAGAACCTCAAATCAGCTTCACTATCGTACGGAGTTTCGCCCTTGTTAAGAATAATTAAT
>JAGXNP010000084.1:0-320 GCA_019894885.1 Promethearchaeota archaeon
ATCCTTATCTGTCCACCACTGATACGAAATAATATTATTGAAAGAGTTATCACTTGAACTGATAGGTTTAACTTTACATAAGGACCATTTTCCATTATTAAATGCTCTTCCGGGAATGATTTTCAACAAATTGTCATAGAATTCCATAAGAGCTATGTTATCTTCCTCTGTCGTCGCCCTTCCTAATTGAACAGGTAATTTTATTTCGTATCCTCGTGTTTGACCTTCAAAAATCAATCGAGCGCCGGGTAGTGTTGAAGTAATAACAGCAGCAGCTTTTGAAGCTTCAGTTCCGAACACTGTGATAGCTCTTGGTTCGT
>JAGXNP010000084.1:330-12150 GCA_019894885.1 Promethearchaeota archaeon
ATAAACTTAAAGTTGGGATATTTTTCCTTAACTGAGGATATGATATCTACCCAATACTCATTCTCAAGGGGTAAACCCGCTTTTTCACCCCAAGTTTTGCTAAAAACATCATTAACCATTAACATTGCCATATCACACCTAACACCATCACACTGTTCTGCAATCGAAAGTAGAGTGTTGATTGCTTTGGAACGTGCCTCAGAAGAAAATGCGTTTATTTGTACCGTGTCTGTCCAAGGGGGAAAATTGGGATCTCTACCATGAGCATAGACCGTATCTCCAACGGAAGAAAAATCGTAAGGTTTGGTCATTAATTCTTCTAATGTTCCTTTTATAAACACATCCGATTTCTCAAGCGTCCAGAGATGATCAATAGAAACGTGATTAGGAACATAATCTAAAACAAGTAGTAAATCATGGTCCATCATATCGGTTCTAAATGATTTTAGAGCATCAGAACCTCCTAATTGAGTGCTAACATGATAATAATACACCGAATAAGGAGACCCAACAACATCTTGAGTGTTATAATATCTCAATGCTTTACGATACTCTTCCTGTAAGCCCTCATGATTCATCGCAATTTCTCTACCTATAGGACTACGTTCCCAAACACCCATCAACCAAACGACATCAAAAGGAGTTAATTCTTGATCTATTAATTCAATGGGTATTGAATCAAGTTTAATATTATGACCATATATATCAGACAAATTCGTTAACCACGGCCATGTATTAATTTCGAATATTTTTGGATGGACAGGCCAAGAATGTTCTTTGGTAGGCATGATGATTCTTACTTTTATTATATTTTTGAGGATTAATTACTATTTAATATACCGCTTAATTTAAAAAATGAATTTTATTATTTACTAAATTATCGAATAAATATCAAAGTGTAATTTTTTGTTATTTTTTAAAAATAAATATATATAAATTATTGAATAATCATACTATACTAAAGAATAATAAAAGAAGTGAGTTTTGAAAGTGAGTGAAGAGAAGGATGCAATAAGAAAGTTGATAATGCTCATTTCTGATCTTCGAGCCAAGGATGAAGAACGTTATGAAGCCCATGTCAATTTTATGAACGAAACAATCAAAATGATTAGCGCTATCGAATCCCAGATGAACAAGCATTGGTCCACGGTATTAGATTCTCTCAAAGAATTGAATGAAAATATCAACAGTAACTTAGATTCATTACTTACGGGAATTAATCCTAAAGGACTTAGAGAAACTTCCAAATCACTTCAAGAAATTATGGACACAATGAATAAAAGCGTACAATCAATGAATTTGGAGAAAGTACTTAGCGAGCTTAAAGTTTTAAAAAGTTCTACAACTTTAGAAGCACAACTAGCTCAAGGTCTTAAAACTATTCCAATTGGTCAATCACCAGAACAAATAACCGCTAACATTAACTTAAATCCTCCAAATGGAGTTTCCGCGCCAACAATAGAGGAATCCGAAGTTTATGGATTTGTTCCTGGAAAAAAGAAGAAAAAGAAAGATGAAGAAGAACCACATCTAATGAAACCATCAGATTTGTTCAAAAAATAACAACAATTAATAGTAGTCTAGGCTAGAAGTTTCCTTTTTCTTTTAATCTTTCCATGAAAGGCATTAGACTTGTTCTAACTTGATCTATATTCTCACCGATTTTTTTGAAATTGATAACTATAGCTGGTATGTTATACTCTGCTTTTAGTCTTTCTTTTAACCTTTCGTAAATTTTTGAAATTGCTGGGCACCCATATACTTGATTGAAGATCAAACCATCAATATTCATGTTTTCAGCAGCTTTTAAATACGAATTAGTCATGTTTTCATCGTCGCATCCTATTCCTTTTGTTGAAGCGTTTAGTAGAAAACGCGCATATTCTTCTATAGGATCAGTTTTGTGAGATATGGGAATTTCTTCTAAAAATCCTAACACATCCCAATCGGCATAAATTATCCTACCCCCTAATTTATAGATAATTTCGTGAATTTCTGGTTCCCAACCTTGATACATGGGAGCAAATAGTAACCTTGGCATTTGAGATACTTCCATCCCTATACCCTTTCTAATCCTCTCTCTCATCTCTTTAACTAGATGACTCAAATTTTCTAAATATCTCTGAGCGTTTGAATTATAATCTTGGAATGTGATAGTTAAGAGTGCTAAAATTTCTGCGAATGTAGCCGGATTGCATGGATAAAAGTTAGAATTGCTAATCTCGTAAAGGATAGTTTTATAAAATCGTTTTACTTGATTGCCAATACGAAATTGCTTCTGTAAGCTATTATCTGATACAAAATTTCCCGTGATCTTCTCTAGTTCACTAATTCCATTTTTAACATTATTAACCATTTCATTTAAAGCTAAATCTTCATTTTTTGAATTCCTCGAAGGAACATCGATTATGATTTGACTCGGCACTGTTGTTTTTAACGACTCTGAAAATTTATTCCACCTTCCACATCGCATTGCGAAGTTAAGATTAGCGTCTAAATTCTTACCTTTAGATTTATGCATTCCATAAAGAGCGTTAATCCCATAACATAATTCCGAAGGTACGCCATTATTAACGCCTATCTCATACATCTCATTATATTTGCTATTGATAGAAGTAATAACATCTTCAAGTATCTTATCAACAATTTTTAACACATCAAATTGGCGAGCGATCTCAAGGAATTTAGACGTTAAACTCCAACCTAATACGGATGTAGCAGATTTTAAAGGCATCAAATACTTGCTAACTTCGAAAGTTTCCATTCGAATTGGGAATACGGGAACAGCACCAACTGCAAAAGCTAAATCAGGGAATCCTAAAGCAACTGAAATAAGTTTTTTCTTCTCTCTAATTTTTTTTCTTCTTAGATAATCTCTACCAGTCAAAAAGTTAGAAGCCATTTTTAGAACAGAAGTAAAGCTTACAACATCATCAGCGTATATGCTCGTTTTAGGATCATCTCAAGTTGCTGTTTAAATTTATGATTTTTTAGGACTACAATTTAAAATTAGTTATTTAAATGTAATAAAATTTATGAGCTGAATTATAAGGTTCTAAAATACTATTTGAAACATTTTTTTGCCAAATTTTAATGAAAGTTATTAATTTTTAACTCTAAAACTACAAATAATGCATGATAACAATTTCAAAATGTTTTGTAGCTCTAAGGAAAAGTCCCACTTTTAAAATTATTAGTTTTTTAATAGAAATCTTATAAAATATTTAATTTTCAATTCTCTGTATTTATAATATTATATATTTATGCAAATAATTAAATAATATCGCTCACTTATATAAATTAGGTACACTGAGTATTTGGTATTATTATAACTGTAAAATTTTTAAGAATTTGGCTTAAAAGCTAGTAATAAGAAAGAATCTGACTGTATCAAATTAAATTTTGCCTACTTTCAATAGAAAAAAGCTAAATTGTTTATTATAAAATGACTAATTTCTAAAGGTATAATTGTCAATCAAATACTCTCAAATGATTTTTTGCATAAAAATGAAAAAATAAGGGTGTGATTAAATATAAGGACAAAAATTGTTGAAAAAAAAATAACGATGAACGAAATTTCTTTAACTATCCAAAAAATTTTTAATTCTCAATTCAAGATGTCTAAAAATTCTATTATCTCTGAGGATTATTTATTAATTATAGGTCTTAGTGAAGAAGGACTTATTTCAGTGGTCCAATCTTCAATAAATAAGAATTTTGAGAGGACCAGCATATCCATTGGGGTGTTTAAAACTCAAACTTTGGCTAAAGAATTAAATATACAACAAGATTCGCATAATCGTATAAACCTAATTGAAGAAAAATTGATTCGATCGTTGAAAGATGATGCTAAAAATAAATTTTACAATCCATTTTCAGAACTTTCTAAATTTCAATTAGAGAAAGCTCAAGAAAAAAGGAAGATATTCACGCTTGAGACAAAGATACTTAATGATATAATTAAGCATTTATATCATTTAATTAACTTTTCAGATGATATTTTGCAATTCCCTTTCTCTATAGTCCATGTTGAGGGAAAGTGGGAAGAATGGGATAAAACTTATTTTCCATATATTGAATCAATTGAAAATAATATAATTAAGACCGATGTAAAGAACACAAAGTTATATCGTAATTATAATTTTGCATTAAAGAGTGATACTTTTCAAAGAGTAATAGATCTGTTGATAATAACTACTAAAGAAACTAACTCAGAACCCAATAATCAAGTTACTGAAGAATTAAATCCCTATGATTATGAGATTACTTTTATATATTGTAATAGAACGTCTAAACCGTTTAAATATATGAACTTATTAAAATTTGTGAATGAAATTAAGTCATTTTCAGAAAAATTCAGGAATGATAAAAAAAATAAGTGCAATAATATCAGACCACAATTAATTTTAATATCCCAATATGGATATGATCTAGAAATTAAAGATTATTTGAGAAAGCATTTGATTAGAGAAACAGATTATATAATTCCTTTAATGGTAATACCTCCTATTAATAACGAAGTGTGGCATAATTTTATCGAGAATGAGGATTCAAAATCACAAAAGCGAAATGATTTGGGAAATATTATACGAATAGGTAATAAGAAGCTAGTATCAACTTCATTTAGAAATAATATGGTAAAATCCGCAAAAAGTGAATATGCGCAGATAATTGAAAGAAATAAATTGGTTAAATTAGATAATGATTTTTTAAGTAAATGGCATAGGGTACTAGATGTTTCTAATTCAACGGAAATTTTAAAATCTAATGAAGATTACGAGAAATTAGATAAAAATATCAATATCGTAAAAGAGAAGGTACCTGTTTTTTAAGGTATTATTCCATAATTATAGAAAATTATTTGAACATTTCCATAAATGCTCCAAGCCGAGTTTTAACTTGCTCTACATTTTCGCCAATTCTATTAAAAGTAATTGCTGTAATCGGTATTTCAAGTTCTCGTCTTACTTTCTCTCTTAACATTGCATAACAATTCGAGATGGAATGGCACCCAAATAATTGAAAGAATACTATACCGTCTGCATTTAAATCCGATGCCATTCTCAAATATGAATCTGTTAATTTGTCATTATCGCAACCTATTCCTGTTTCTGTAGCTCGCATAAGAAATCGAGCGTATTCTTCTGAAGGATCTGTATGTGGTCCATTAGGTATTTCTTCCAAGAGTTTAAGCAATTCCCAATCAGCATATAAAGCTCTTCCTCCTAATTCATAGATGATTTCATGACTTTTGGGTTCCCATCCTCCGAACATGGGGGTCACGAAAATTCTGGGCATTTTTGACACATCCATACCAATTCCGTTTCTAATTCGTTCTCTCATCTCTTTTTCTAGCGATACGATATTATCTCTATATCGAACCGCATTAGAGTTATAATCTTGAAAAGTAATACTTAACAGTGCCATTATTTCACTAAAAGTTGCGGGATTACAAGGATAAAAATCAGACGCACTTATATCGTAAATGATGTTCTTATACGACCTTTTTACTTGATTTCCAATTTTAAAATGGTCTCTCAAATCATTATCTTTTACATTATTTCCTGTCAGCTTCTCGAACTCGTTTAAGGCGTTTGAAATATTATCGGTGAGTAATTCCAGTGAGTTTCCCAAATTTCTCGGGGGAATATCAATCCAGATTTGTCTTGGTCCTTCATTAATGGATTTCAAAGACTCTAAATATTTATTATAAGCGCTACATCGTATAGTAACATTTAAACAAGCATCTACATTTCGACCTTTGGAGACATGGCTACCAACTAAACTTTTTAATCCATAGCAGAAGTCACTTGAAATTCCATTTTCAATTCCAAGGTCATACATTTCGTTGTATTTCTCATTAATCGTATCAATTACATTCTCTATAATATCGTCGACGATTTTACTAACTTCTTCTATACCTAGATTTTTAACAAAGCTTAGAAAATTCGAAACAGCGTTCCACCCAAAAATGCTTGATGCAGAACCTAAATAAGTAAGGTATTGACTTATTTCAAATTTGTGCATCCTTATTGGAAAAACTGGCACCGTACCTGCAGCAAAAGCTAAATCCGAAAACGGCAATGTAACAGCAACTAATTTTTCTTTTTCTCGAAATTTTTTCCTTTTTAGGTAATTTCGCCCAGTTAACAGATTGTAAGCAATACGTAATACTGAACTAAAAGATATAATCTCATCGGCAATTAAACTCATTTCATCATCTCCAAATACGCTTCTATCCTTGTTGATAATTGACCACGGTTAGCTCTGGAATAATCTCTTTCTAAATTTAATACCTGAATTCCCTTTTCTTGTAATGTATCTTTTAAGAAAGAAGACATTAGCGAAATATGGTCACAAAACTTTATTATGTGATTAATGACACCTAACTTTCTGCCTTTGTTTTTAGTATAATTTTCAGAGTATTTCTGTATAAATGATACTTTCTGTTCAAGAAAGTTAGGCACTGAATGATCACCATAAATATTATTTTTAAACTTAAGAACCAGCACATCCAAAGGATCAGTCTCTATATCTATGAGATTACTCTCGATAATTTGCGAATAATAATGGTTCCCAATCCAGGTATCAAAAAAAACAATGTTACCTCCTCCCTCTTCAATCAAGTCTATGAAATTGTCATTAATAAAGATTGAGCAACCAGTAAGGAAAACATCCTTAGATGTATTAGAAACAGACTGAGGAGTGTGTTTAAATTTTTGAATCAAATTCTCTAAGTCGTGAAGAAAATCTGGTCCAAATAACATTGATTTATGAATTAATTTCAATTTTTCAGAGCCTAACATTTCCAGCTCATTGATTTCTAATAATTTTTTTTTGAAATTATTGAATTTTAATATGCTATTATGTATATCATCATCAGATATCTTTCTATCTATAATAACTTCAAGTTGATTTCTAAAGTCTTGTAATTCGAGTTTAAAATATTTCAGGCTGTTTTCGTTAATTGTATACGAAACATAAAAATTCAAGCGAGGAATGTTAAAGTATTTGGAAATGATTTCTGAAACACAAATATCTGATACACAGTGATTGGAAACAATGATATAATCAACCATTTCCAAAAACTTATAGTCGTTTGGTTTAACTGAAAATAATCCAATACACGATTGTGCAAACGCACATGTGGAAGGTGGTAAAAAATCGTGACTTGCGTCCATTAGTTCATCGTTCCCTCCAAAGATTAACCTTAAGGGAAAAAAACCAGCAGCGTCAATCAACTCCTCGGGAATATTATCATGGGCTAAATAAGCGATAACTTTGATCCCTTCCTGTTTTTTTTCTTTAAGGAAGAGAGTAAATTCAGATAGTAGACTAGAGTCATCCATAGTGATAAGTTCAGCTGTTAACTGTATTTATCAGAAAAAGTTTAATTCTTTATATAATTTTACCGACTCAAAATATAGATAAAAATATTAAATTAAAAGAGTATTTCTCATCTAATGCGAGTTGTTCGCTTCTGCGATTAAAGCAGCTCCGATAGCTCCCGTTAATTGAGGAAATTCAGGCGTTTCGACTTCATAACCAAGTTCATCCTCAAGATATTTTTTCACAGCAGGGTTTAACGCGACTCCACCACAGAAAACTAATTTGGGGCCCACTCCGATACGTTTAGACATTCCCGCAACTCTTCTTGCAATTGATCTATGAATACCGCTGGCTATTTCTTCTTTCGAAGCACCCCTTGCGAACAAACTGATAACTTCACTCTCGGCAAAGACCGTACATGTCGAGCTGATTGAAGCTGATTTATTAGATCTTAAGGCCAAATCTCCAAATTGATCAATAGGCACCTCTAATGCATGAGCCATTACTTCCAAAAACCTGCCAGTACCGGCAGCACATTTTGACTATTGCTAAATAATTTTTAGCTAATTTTGTCATTCATTTGAAAGTCAACGACATTTCCAGTTTTCTTAGATATTACAATAGCTTTACTATCTTGACCACCAATATCTATAACGGAATGTACATCTGGGAAGAAATATTGCGTTCCTTTAGCGTGTGCAGTAATTTCCGTGACCCTATCATCTGCTATATCGATCGTGTTCCGTCCATAACCGGTACTCATAACATATACATCAGATTTTTTCAAATTGTTTTTCTCCAACAAGTCATCAAATAAATTATGACCTATTTTTTTGAAATCATAAGTGGAGCGTTCGGTGCGATGATCTAGCATTTTACCATCACTAAGTAAAACTATTTTTGTGGCAAGAGAGCCAATATCGATTCCTATAAAAGTTTTCAATTTTAATCAAATAGAATTTATTATTTTTGTATAGGAATTGTCTTAAAAATTTTAAATTTTCGATAAAACCAAATAATTTTTTAATCTAATAGAAGAATTGAAACTATAATAGTAAGACTAAAAGCGAGTAACATTTGAAGAACATTTTTCCATAAAGATTCTCGAGAAATGAAACCTACAAAAATACCTAAAAGAATAATACATATAAAAATAATAAAAAAAGAAATGATAAAAAAATTGAATGTTGCTTCAATAGCAAAAAAAAACGGAATTAACGGAATAATTCCCCCTAAAAACGGAGCACATCCATTAACTAAAGATACAACTATGCTTGCAAATCTTTCTGCCTTTTCTTGTAATGTCTTTGATTTCTTTCTACTTTTATTCGATTTTTTTAAATTTAGATTTTTACTTCGATTTTTATCATTAAAATTAACCGTTAACATTGCTTTCTCGATTTCTTTGTCCTCAACTAGGTTATCATTCTCTTCTGTTTCTTCCTCTTCATTCATTATTACCATAGCCTTATCTAAATCTAATCTCAATCTCTTCTGTTCTGCCTTTTCAGATATGTATGAACCACTTAATCCCGACATGAGCATTGAAATTGATGTTGCGAACCCAGTTAATATTACAATATGACTATCTACTGAATGTTGTCCTTCTTTAAAAATAAGTATAAAAAATCCTAATAGAATGCCTAAAATAGTTAACATCCCGTCGTAAAAGTTATTTACAAAATAACGGCGGGCAATTGATAAAAAATCCGTAATATTTGCGTATATTCTAACCTTTTCAATCATTTTAAATTTTCTTATCAAAGATCACGATACTTTTTGATGATCTTTATTATTCTAGATTGGTTTATTCCCGAAATTAATCTGAGATTCTATTCGATCTTTTTTCCCATTTGGTTACTATCAATTATATATGTAATGTTTGAAAAATAATAAAATTTACTTTAAGGATGTAATGCTAATTCTAAAAGTAAAGAAACGAGTAGTGTAGTAATTCCCGCCGTGATAAGATGTAAAGTATATTTTAGGCGACCTCCGCCAGAAATTTGACCTAAAAATATTCCTAAATAGGTTAAAATGCCAACCAATACAGCATACGAGACGAGAAAATGAAATAGGCTTAATGCCGGCCCAAAGAAGAATGGGATCAGAGGAAGAACAGATCCTAGTACAGGCGCTCCACCATCTACCAGTGATGCTATAATTGTAGCAAATTTTTCTGAACGTTCTATTAGGGATTTATTCTTATTATTATTTTCGTCATCAGCTTCTCGAAAGTCTCCTGTGTGTTCCATGGTGTTTTTATAGTTGATTGGTGTTATCATTGCTTTTTGAATCTCCTCATGCTCAGCTAAACTTTTCTCTTTCTTATGATTCTTAACTAAATCATCATCATTTTTCTCTAATTTCTCTTTTGCCTCTCGAATGATTACCATTTCTTTTTTCAAATCACTTAATTTCTTCTTTCTCTCTGCTTCTTCGGAGAGAAATGCTCCCCATAAGCCACTAATACCAATTGCTAATGCTGTTGACAAACCAGTGATAATAATAATTGCTGAGCTTAAACTCTGAGTAGGATTAGATATGAAGATTATAAAACTCCCACTTACTATACCCGCACAAGTTAAAGCCCCATCAAAGGCGTTGTTAAAGAATTTTCGACGTGCTATTATCCCTAAATTTGATAGTTCAGAGTATTCACGCCACTTTTCAATTAAAGATTTTAATTGCATTTTTGTTAAAAAACACCGTTATTATTCTTTTCTTAAAATAGAAGGTTTACTGTGTAAATTAATCTAATTTTTAAAGATAAGTTGTAATTCCTTATAATATTTATAAATACTTGAAGCTAATAATCTTTTTTAGTTAAATAAAGTTAAAAACTGATGATTTTTATTTATTTAATCATTTTATATTCTTAAATATATATAATTTAGTGATTTTCAAAATGTCATCCGAGAGGAAAGTTAAAGAAGAGATAATAACATTACTCATAGAACATTCAAGAATAATCTATACCGTTACTAGCGATATGGGTGTATATTACTCAGCTTGGGCAGAAGATTTCGAGAATAATAGAAAAAACTTAGAAAAGAAAAAGAGTAAAATGCAGTTATCTGAAGAAGAAGGTGACGAATTAAAAATCCGTTTCATTCAAAATTTTTCCGAAGCACAAGCATTTAAGATGGGAGCCTACGTAAATTTAATTTTGAGGATGGATAATATTATAAATTACCCACTCGAATTTGTTGATATGTTAGGGAATATCAACTTAAAAGAAAAAAAAGAAAAAGAAATTAAGAAGAATTACCATAAACTATTGAACGAGGTAGTAGAGATGGTTGATACTTTAAAAACTACTATAAAAAATCTGAGAGATAAGCCAGATATAGTATTTGAGAACACTACTTCTATTCACGAGCTTGAATCAAAGATAGATAAAACATACAGACAATTTCTTGAGTTTATATACTCCAATATTGAAGACATCAGAACACTATTGAGGGTTAGAGATAGTATAGTTCTTTTAGAACAGATGGCAGATCGAGTTCATGATATTGCTGATTTAATCCGAGTTTTATTATATCAGTAGAACGTGTTTTTTTTAAAACTAATATTTTACTCTTAAACTCCTCCAGATCTATCACAACAATAAGTAAGAATTTCATATACCCTTAATAAAATATTCAAAGCATCAAACTCACCTTGAACAACTACTTCAGACCCATTTTCTACATCAACTGGGATGATAATATTATATGGAATTATCCTAATTGTTTCATCACCATCGGTTAATTCAAATTCATCTCCAATCAATTGTTCAACAACCCCACTAACCTGAATTTCCTGGTTATGGTAAAATTCTGCGTTATTTACAACTTGAGATACAGTTAAAAAGGGACGAGTATTTAAAGCCATTATAATAAATAACCCAAATAATGAAGCAATAATAGCAATAGCTCCTATTATTTTCGATTTTTTCAGAAAAAACTCTCCTAATTCTATGATCTGTGATTTTTTAATTCTATAATAATCTTAACTCAAATTATTTAATAAATTGAAATTTTTATACTTTCTTTTAAAAAGCTAAAATCCCAAATAAGACTTGTTTCATTAGAAAAAACCTAAAATCTCTGTCAATTTTGTGTAATAAAAAAAATGAAGAAATAAATACCTCTAATTTAGCGAATAGATTTACATAAAATAAAAATAAAGTTACACATCTTGAATTAAGCGTCTTCTGCTTATAATATACTTAAATGATAAACCACTCACTACTACTAAAGCCCCCACGCTTGCTATTGTTCCAAGGATTATTGTCACTACGACATCTAAGCCTCCTGCATTTGAAGCTGCAATCACTGTGATTTCTAATGATCCGTAAGTCCAGTTTAGCGTTTCATATCCATCTCCTCCACTCAAAGCATCCACAGTAATTGTATACACTCCTCCTGCTGATGGAGCTGTAACTGAGAATTCTTCTCCAGTTGCATCTCCAGATGAATCTACTGAAACATCTTCATTATAACC
>JAGXNP010000085.1 GCA_019894885.1 Promethearchaeota archaeon
ATATGCTGTAAAGCACTCTGCAATGCTCGCCACAGCTTTAGGAATATCGCCGCTAATAATTGGAGTAACCTTAGTTTCAATAGGCACGGATCTTTCTGAAATATTTAATTCGATTATCTCTTGTTCTTTAGGTCACGGAGATATTGATGTAGGTGATTCTGTAGGCTCAGATCTTACCCAACTCACATTAATCTTCGGAATCTTGCCAATACTTTGCGGTGCATTTCATATTCATAGAAGAGACATAATTATTTTAGGTTCTTGTGAAGTCTTATCTCTTATTGTGATATTTACAATTGTTGAGAAAGGATATATCACTCGCCTAAATGCAATTTTTATGGTTTTCAGTCTATTTATTTATATTTGGTTGATTTACAACTCTAATAAAGAGATTATACAAGATAGAATAGAAATATTAGAAAAAAACCAACCAATTAAGAAAAAAAGATATCATTTTTTAATTGCTGTAATTGGTTTTGTTGGGGTGACTATTAGCGCATATGTTATAGTACAATCGATAATTTTCATATCACAAGCTATAAACATTCACGAATATACTATTAGTTTCTTCATTCTTGCTATTGGTACATCCCTTCCAGAACTCGTAGTTGATATTCATGCGCTCCGGTCTGGTCACCATTCTATAGCTATTGGGGATATTGTTGGTTCATGTATTGTTGATTCTACGCTATCTATTGGCATCGGTCAAGTCTTCTTCCCTCAAGCTGTCACAGCAGAATTAGCGGTTCCAACAGTCTTATATACACTTATCGTTAGTATAATTGTTATTATTGTCATAGCAGTAAGACAGAAAATGGACAAAAAAGCAGGAGTTTTCTTTATTTTACTCTATTTAGGTGCGTATTTTTTACTTTTCAATATAATAATGTGATCTATTACATTTTTCAGAATTTTTTTTTTATTCAGGCAAATAAAATTTGCACACAGTGCATTGTTTTACTTTTAATCGTCTTTCAGGTCCGAGAATGATATATTTACTTTTCATAGATCCACCACATTTCGGACAATTTTTTACAAAATTTTCCTTAATTGAATTTAAGACTAACTGGATATTCTTCTCTAATTTGAGTAAGTTGTTCGCATTCTCTATTAATTTTTTTGCGGAGACAATCCCAATACCTTTAATCCAAGCTAAATCTTCAGGTTTAGAGCTCGCAATCTCTTCAATTGTTTTAACTCCCGCTTTATTTAAGTTAATTGCAGCAATTGGACCAATGCCACTTACTCGTTCAAGTTCATTAGACATTTGAGACACTTTAGACTATAAGTTTCTGCAAGAGATTGACAAGTTTTACTTGATAAATGGATTAAAATGAATTTTAACCTTCAATTATCGTGAACTTATGCTATTATAATTATTAATGGTAATTCTACAAGATAAAATTTTATATGATAAAAAAAAAAAAAATTTTGAAAAAATTACTTCTCTATTTGTTTCCCTACGCCAGAATACATTAGAAAACCGCCAAGAATAACTAATATCAAGCCTACTACTCCTATGATTATTCTAAAATCTGAATTTGCTAATGTATTAGAAATAAAGATAGCGTACATAAATGTCATTAGAGCTATGAATCCATATATGAAAGATTTCCATTTTTTCTTTAACACTTCATCCTCGAACTTCTTGTAAATCTGAAATGAGAAATAAAGTGATGGTATGAGTGCACCTATGGTTTCGACTGATGCAACATATATTAAGAATGGTAAACTCCATACAGGACTCCAACTAGTTCCTTGATTGATAGTAACCCCAAACTCAGGTATAAAAAGGAAGAAAAGCATACCAAACATCGCAATTCCGTAAATAATAAGGATCATCAATTGCTTACTCGTTGAAATTACTTTTTCAGATTTTAAAAGTATTAAGTCAAAGACCACAATAAATATAGGAGCATAAAAGAATCCAAAGTTGGTAAAAAAGTTAAGTATTAGCACAATAAATTCATCGGTTAAAGGCGCATATATAAAATTAATAAGAACACCTATAGCAGGAGATATATAAAGTCCTGCGAAAATGACATTTAATCGTTTTCTATCTCTTAACAAGATTCTGATAGCCAAATAAAAAAAAGCCACTAAAATTATCCCTTGGGCTATATAAACAGTTAAAATTCTAACAGGTGTTAATTGAAAATAAACCATTGTATAACCACACTTGTTTTATTTTATGTTATTCTTTAATCAATAATTTTTTTATTTATTTTTTATTGATTGTTATTAATTATTATTGTAGTTTTCTTATTTAACTGTAATTTATACATATATTTGTTGAGTTAATAAAAAATATCTAAATTGAAATATAAAGCGATAACTACTTCATAAATTCTTAGCTACGCCAAAATACACGAAATAAAGTGAAATTAACGCAGGAAGCGAGAGAAGTGACCAGATTAATCTGAATGTTGGATCATTTAATGTATTAGAGATCGATGTGCCATAATATAAGAAAAAATAGGCACTTATACCTATTAAAAAATACTTTAATTTCTTCTTTAACTCCTTATGTTCGAATTTAAAATATAATTTTATTGATAAATATATCGTTGGAAAGATTACGAAGAAGCTACAAACAGTAAAACTATACAATAAATAAGTCCAGCTCCAATCAGGCTTCCAGTTAGTACTTTCGTTAATTGTCACTCCATTTGGAATCAACCATAAACCAACTAAAATAATACCAAAAATAACAACTAGAATTAATTGAAGTTTGGGAGTAAAAATGTCCTCTGATTTAAGTAAGATTAAGACAAAAATCAACAAAAAAATCAAAGGAAAACATAATAAATAGTATGTCGTAACATGCAAAATATAGACTACTACTTCTACAAAAATAAAGGCATAGACAATATTTATGATTACTGCGAACGCTACGCATAAATAGAAACTGCTGAGAATACGGTTTAAACCTTTCGTTTCCCTTTTTAAAATTTTATACGCAATAAACAAATAAAATAGCCCTACTAAACCTTGTACAAGAAAGATTTGAATAAATCGTGCAATATCCATAGTTTGCGCTAGAAGCATCATATAAAATCTCCAACTCCTTTATAATATTAAGCAAAGACTTTTTGTCTATTAAGTGTCATAGATTTTATCTATATTTAATAATACATTTTTTGAGAGGTTGTACAATTGTGTGAACGAAAATAGAATCGTTAAAACCAAAAAAAATCTTAATTTATAAGATTATGAATTTATAACTCAAAAATGAAAAAATTTACATTACCACTATCTTAAATAACACAAATGACGATTTGCTGTATTATTTTTAGTTTATAGGTATTTTCCTACAAAATCTTTGCCACTTGTTTTCACTCGTTCGAACATTTCGGGATTAATAAATTCTAGCTTTACCTTCACATAATTTAGAACTTTTTTGAAGATTTCGGCAATATCTTTCTGTGAATTTTGAATTTTAAAGCAATAATGAAATTTTAACTCTTTAGTTTTTTGAATTAAAACAAATTCATTTATATTTCTTGATGCTGGAGGAATTTTTTGCTCAATTAAATAAGGATCGATTCCAACTAACGCAGCAATCCCATTAAACATGGAATTTTCACAAAACTTTTTATAATTATTTAAGGTTAGATTAGAAATAGCTTGATCATTATAGAGATTTACGACAACAATAATTGCATCGATTTTCTTAAGGTGCTTAACATCATCGGTAATATCTGCGAGATATTTAAATTGATGAATTTTCATTTTTAGTGGTACGTTCTCGTAGATAAATTGAAATTCACTTATCGAATGGTTTGAACTAGTTAGTTTTGTTTTTTCTTTTAAGTAATCTAAGATAATATCGATTCTTGAATCATCAGATCCTATTAAACCCAGATTTAAAGAAAAATGGAAGTCCTTCAATACTTTCCTACAAATTAAAATAATTAAAGCTCTATATTTAATATTATTATAAAATATCATACATATAAATTATTGATTGAACTTTCATTTTAGAATGCTATTTATATACGGTTTACTAGTGTTAATGGTATTTCTCTGGAGCTTCTCTTTCGTTCTTGTGGATATAGCTGTCGATTTTATACCTCCAACATCACTTGCTTTGACCAGATTCTTATTAGCATCACTATCATTTTTAATCGTTGATCTTTATTTATTTATACGACGAAAACAAAGAGGTGAGGTAACTTCCAAAACAGCTGAGAAGCGCATTTATACGAAAATGGAATGGATCTATTTAGGTATTGCAAGCTTTACCGGTACATCTTTCTTCTTCGCTATCCAATATGCAGCAATAGAGTTGATCGGACCTTCTTTGCCGGCATTGTTCGTGTGCCTATTAGCACCCGTATTAATCACTATCTTAGCTTTAGTTTTTTTTAATGAAAGATTAACTAAGTTGAAAATAATAGGATATATTATTGCTACAATTGGAGGTTTTTTGTTAGTCACAGGAGGAGATTTTCGAACACTTACTCCAGAAACACCTAACTTTTTAGGATACTTATTTGCCCTCATAACACCCTTGCTTTGGGCTATTTATACAATAGTTACTAAGAAAATTTCGAAAACAAGGTCAAATTTCACCTCTCTTAAATATATCGCTTACTTTGGGACTTTAGAATTATTCATTTTTGTATTATTCAAAGATGAATTTCAAATTTTCACTCTAAATATGGTAAATCCATTTGTTTTAATTTCGGGGATTTATTTAGGTATAGGATGCTATGTTCTTGGTTATTTTATTTGGCAGAAATCGCAAAATGAACTAAAATCTTCAAAAGGAGCTTCATTTCTCTATATTGAGCCATTTCTAACTCTTATCTTTTCAATTATCTTAAACCGATCTGAAACAATACTGATATGGAACATAATCGGGGGTATAATTGTTCTAGTAGCGGTATTAGTAATAAATTATAAATAAAATAGATTAGAAACAGATATTGCCCAAAAGAATACTTTTTATTGGTGATAGCATCACCGAGGGAAAAATAGGAATAGGATATGTACTCTAACTAAGAAAAGGATGAAAAATTTTATTAAAAGAGAATAATATGAAGAAAAAAACAGAGAGTTTACAAATTCTTTGAAGTAATTGATTCTAATTCCTTAGAAAGGGTATCATCAATAGGTTTTAAAGAATTTTTCTTAGCGAGTTTAGTCGCTTGCTCCTTTGCTCTTTTTCTTGCAGACTTAGAACCATTCTCTTTCCAAGCATCTCGAGACAAGCGATCTATTACCGGACCAGTTATAAAAAGCTCTTTTCTAAAAAGCTTCAAAGTCGTTGGATGCGAGAGTAATTCCTCTTTTTCATTATAATCCTTTAAAATATCAGAAGCGAATGGAGTACCGTGATCTTCTACCCCTCTTAGAAGTCGTTTTACCATTCCTATTATTTCGTTATCAATTATTAATTTTTCAATGCATTGAGTGGATTCAAAATCTAGCATGCCAGGTCCCGAAACCATATTAATGCCAGCAAGTCCTGCTAAAAGAGCTCCCATACCTCCTTCAAATCCTGCTTGAGCATCTGGAACTTTGGAGTCACTTAGACTCATATAAGCATGAGTAGGCATTTTTAGAAATTTTCCTATTTCGACATCACCCAAGTTAATCATCATTGTCTCAATTGCTCCCATTGGAGTTGTACCTTGCTTCATATCTAATATTGCGGGTGATCCGCCCCATATCAAAGGAGCTCCCGTTTTTGCTAACTGTCCAATTACAACTCCCGCTAAGCATTCTGCAGCGTGTTGTGTTATTGAACCTATCAAGCTTATTGGAGCGCTAGCCCCTGCTAACGGCATAGATACAAACTCAGAGGGTATCATACTCTTGGCGGCATCGATAACTGATTGAGAAGTCAAGTCTGACCATTTTAGCGGAGGACTAGGACATGCATCAAAGATCGCTAAAGGCTTCCTTGCTAATTCATCTTCTGATAATCGACAACTTAACAATAATTCTTTCATAATTGGAAAACTTTCCTTTCGAAATGTCCCGGTTACGACTGGTTTATAGCAATTAGATAATGCGATATATAACCTATGCCAATCTTGTGCTTGCGCGGGGACATCTTGATAAACTATAGCAGTGCTTTGAGCCTCGATATACTCTAAATGTTCTACTACCTTTGAAAAGCGTACGAAATCTTTTTCAAACGCGTTTCTAATCGTCCCTGTATTTTCATCTAGATATAATATCGCTGCTGAGCCAGGATCATAATGAACATTATCGTTCACTAAAGTAATATGTTCTTTTCCCTCTCTATCAAATAGTTTAATCTCATTTGGAACAGTTTTAAGACATCTATCTACTAAATCAGAAGGAATATAGTATCGAGAACCCTCGTGATTAACTCCCTCGCTTTTAAGTAATTCTTTAGCGTCCTTATTCCCTAAAAATATTCCTAGATTTTCTAAAATATCTTTAGCCTCATTGAATATCTTTATTTTATGATCTTCATCTAAGACATTAATTCTTGGTCTTAATATTCCCATCCTAACATACACACTCTCATTTGGTTAATTCTCTAGTGAATCTATAAGTTTTCTTATTTCTTTTATAGTAGCTGGAGACGTTCCACAGCAACCTCCTACGATTTTAGCGCCCAGTTGTATCATTTCTCCTATATCATTTACGAAATCCTTTATAGGTTGATCGTAAACCGCTATATTATCACTGTTAATTCTTGGTTGACCTGCGTTAGGTTTTATAGATATTGGTTTATCAGTAAGATGTTTCAAATCTTTCATTAAATCAACCATTTGATCGCTTCCTAATGTACAATTTGCTCCAATTACGTCTGCGTCTTGATCTTCCTGAATTTGGGCGCATTTCTCTAGAGAATCTCCCATTATCGTATAAAAGCCTTTTTTCGTCTTTTTATAAGTCATAGAACTAATAATAGGTTTTTTTGAAATGATTCTCACTGCTTCCAATGCTGCTTTCATCTCTTCAATATCTGACATTGTCTCTATATGCCATAAATCTACTCCAGCTTCTAATAAAGTAGCTTGTTTCTCAAAGCTAGAAATCCATTGATCTGGTGATGCTTTTCCAACTGGAGGTCGAAATTCACCAGAGGGACCTATATCGGCAACAATTAAATGATTTGGAGGACATGCTTTTTTTATGTTTTCTAAGCCGCCCAGATTTATTTCTCTGATTCGATCTTCTAGTTTATAATTCTTTAGGTTTATGAAGCTTGACCCAAATGTGTTTGATTGACACATATCTGCCCCAGCAATGTAATAGGATTTATGAATATCAATTATGACATCGGGTTGTTCGATATTGAGCGTATCAGGAAGCTTTCCCGGCTTAATACCGCGTTTAAAAACTTCTGATCCCATTCCTCCATCAAAAAGTATGATTTTAGAACTATCATTTAGCCAATCGTGAAATAACATAACATACCTCCCTATAAATCGTTTATAATATTATTTATTTAAGAGATGTTTAACTAATTTAACAGCTTCTATAGCACTACCAGCAAATCCATCAGCATTACATTCTTCTGTCCACTCTCGGGTTACTGGAGCCCCTCCAATAATTACTTTAAAATTATCTCGAATACCTCTTTCCTCTAAGATATCTATAATCTTTTTTTGACCGAACATTGTTGTAGTAAGCAAAGCAGAAACCCCTATTACATCCGCATTTTTCTCAACTGCGGTTTCGATGATTTTTTCCGCTGGAACATCAGCACCTAGATCGTAGACATCAAAACCATTAGCACTAAGCATAGTACCTACGATAGTTTTTCCAATAGAATGAATATCTCCCTCAATCGTAGCGATTACTATGACTCCTCGTGATGCAGAAGTTTCACTCTCTTTCAAGCTTGGCAATAGAATATTCATTGATTCTTGCATAATTCTTCCACCAAGCATTAATTCTGGTAAGAAAAATTCTCCTTCTTCCCATAAGTCACCAATTCTTCGGATTCCGTCTCCAAAACCTTTTTCAATGACCTCTAGCAAGTTCAAATTTTCAGTAACCGCCCTATTAGCAAGTTCGATTGCTTTCTCCTTGTCTAAATTCACAATTGCATCAGAAATTTCACCATAAAATTGCTCTTGAGCCAATTCATTATCTCCTAAAAACTTTTTATATATAATTTTTACAATATTTTGGTTAATTAAATAAAATTTCGGATTTCAAAAGAATTAGCTTAATTTTTGCCATAGTAAAGCCAAGATTATTATTCGGTTATTACCAGATTATTTAACTTAAAAAAGAATATAAACCCCATACACTATATGAAAAATAAAAAAGAATTCTCAATAAAATAGTATTTTAAAGGTGTTTTATAGTGTCTAGAAGATATTATGCAAAAGGAAAAAAAACGTACGCAAAAGACCAAAGCTTTGAGCAAGATCAAGTCGGAGAAGAAAAAGAACGCTATCTCATAAGCATAGATTTAATGAGCTTAAAAACGTTAAAAGATTACGATATAATGGGGTGGCGCGGCGAATTCTATTTCAAAGCAGACGGTCCGAAAGTCTTTAAATCGAGATTTCCAAATAAGGGAAATATGAAGCTTCAAAGAAATCAAAACTTTACATCTAAAGCAGATATGAACATATGGAGTCAATTTAAAACAGTAAAAGCCGGAGCGAAAGCCGTAGAAAGAATAAAAGTCATATTGAGAGAGCAAGACCATTTAAAGAAAGACTCCACAATTGCAGAAGAAGAATACGAAATAGTACTTCCTTCCAAAACCCGGTATGTTATATTACAGGACAGTAAAGAACAGACTAAAGCAAAACTACGAATTCAAGCTTCGAGAACAAGATATTAAAAGAAATTTTTAATTTCTCCTTTTTCTTTTTCATTAATTAAGATCTTATAAGAATAAAAATAAAAGAAGTTCAGTTTACAATAAATTGGGATTTAAAGCCTTTTTTCTTGTGATCTATAAATTGCAAATGCTCCAAGAACGAAAATAATGGCTATTTTTTTATTAAGCTATTATTTTTTTTTAAGGTAATACCTTAAATGACTCAGAAATCTAAAATTATTGTTACAACTGCTAGTATAGAAGATGCAGAAGGGATTCTTAATGCTCTTAAGCAAAATCTAATTGAAATAAGAGATATTGATGAAATCTCACAAAAACAAAGAAAAAGATTAGAAGATGAAGGTTTTTTACGAAAGGAAGTGGACATAGAATATTATAAAAAACTGATCGAAGATCCTCATATCGAGATTTATATTGCGAAAAATAATACAGGAATAATTGTTGGTTTTGCGAGCATTCATAGAAAAAAATACGATATAATAAAAGTTCGTGATGTTATCGGTAAACTTTCTTTCGAAAATGATAGAGTCAAGGATTTACTGCTTAATGATGAAATAGAATTCGCTTATTTAGACCAAGTGAGCATTTTACCAGAATATAAACGTAAAGGTGTTGGTACTGTTATTTTTCAAAATGCTTTATTAAAATTAGATGCTCCTGTAGTTGCTTTTATTGTTGAAAAACCAATATTTAATAAAGCATCTGTTTATTGGCACGAACATAATGGATTTACACTCGAAGCCATTAGTGATGGTGATTATAAGGGGAAGTCTTTCAAATTTTTAATTTATATTAATTGGAATAACACAAACTGAAAGATACGCTTATCCATTGGATTAAAAAGATCTCAGTGGCTAGACTGTCTAGTTAGTCTATTTATCCCGATTTTCAGGGAAAAATTCACCTGCTAAACTCTTAGCAAGTTTAGCACCAGTATCAAATAGGTTCTTCATAGATTTATAGAAGATGTCTCCTATAAATTCGCTTATCTTTTTGTTCGGCTCTAAGAAAACTTCGTTATCGTTAATTTCATCTAATTCCTTTATAAGATCTTCTTTTTTTTGTTCAAGTTCTTTGTTAAGACCTTTTAAATTGTTCTCAATATCATCCATTTCTGAATTTTGATTATTTTCCATTTTTTTTACCTCATTTTTATTCTTCTTCTGTTTCCGGTCGAGCTCTAAGGGAGTTGATAATTTTAATTATATCCTCAGCAAGTTCGTATCTCTCATCTCGGTATTTTTCACGAGTTAATCGTTTTTCCACCTTAAGTGGAGTCCCAATTTTCACTCTTATCCCCGTGGTGTTAATGGTATTTAAAATTCGAGCTTTTTCAGTATAGATTGCTATTGGGATTATAGGTGCCATCGCAGCGACAGCAAATTTAATAATACCTGCGATCGCTTTTATTTGAACCTCCGGAGTTAACTTTGATTCTGGCGTCATAGCTACAAGATCTCCAACTTCGTTGAGGTAGTGAAAAACTTTATCAATCGGTACTGTATCGTCTTTATCAAGAGTGCTACGGAACATTCCTAACGATTTAAGAACGGGACCATACACTTGATGCTTCATTAATTTATGATGAACCATGAAATGAATTCTGCGCCCAGAGACTTGACTAATAATTGCCATATCTCTTAATGCATTATCACTTATTGTAACTAATATAGCTTTCCCTATGATTGGTACATTCTCCTTGCCTTGTATCTTCAAATCAGCGAATGCCTCAAAACCAAATCCTCCTATACCTTTTGTAACTGCGTATAACAAATCTTTCATTAAATCCTTACTAACTACCTTATCTTTTCCTTTCTTTTCCTTTTCTTCTGTTGATGTTTCAACCATATTTTTCACTCCTTTATAATTTATCTATAAAATTACTTACTTCCTCCATCCGTTTCTCGTAATATTCCTTTAACTCTTTCTCAGAAACAAACGAAGGGATAACTTTTTCTAAATATATATCAAAAATTGTTGATAATTTAGTTTTATGCCGAAGAGACTCAAGAAATTCCTCTCCTAAGTGCTTCAATTGATTAAAAAATTCTGACATTTATCTATTTCCTCTACTCTTTAATTAAGTTAATTGATCCCATTTTCCACATCTGGACCCCCAACGAGCAATCACTTTATTTCCATATTCAGGCATCTTTACTTGGACTATTTCGCAATTGTTGGGGCAATCGCCACAGTCAAATGCTGAAGTGGTAAATTCAATCTCAGCTACCTCAAGACCTCTGAATTCTGTTTCTTGTTCGTTTTCCATATAATAATCTCGAACGAGAATAGCCATTCCAAGAGCGCCCATCAAAACGTTGTATTTAGGTACAATAACTTTACACCCTAAATGCCTTTCGAAAGCTTCTATAATTCCTTGATTATACGAAACTCCTCCTTGAAAGACTATTGGCTCTTCTAAATCTTTTCCTTTTCCGACATTATTCATATAATTTCTAACAAGCGAGTCGCATAATCCTGCGATTATATCTTCTTTGGTATAACCAGCGTTCTGTTTGTGAATCATGTCAGATTCCGCGAAAACCGTACACCTTCCAGCAATGCTCACTGGATTTTTTGATTTTATAGCATAATCGCCAAAATCTTCGATGTCAATTCCAAGTCGTGCTGCTTGGTGATCGAGAAACGATCCCGTTCCAGCTGCGCAAATAGAGTTCATAGCAAAGTCTATAATTATTCCATCTCGTAGGAGGATTATTTTCGAATCTTGACCTCCAATTTCTAATATCGTTCGTACATCCGGATACATAGTCTGAGCAGCTACTGCGTGAGCTATAATCTCTGTTTTTGCGAGATCAGCTCCAACAATTGCTTTTGTTAAATACCTTGCAGAACCGGTGGTACCACAACAACGTATCGCATACTCGTGCAAATTTTCACTCTGATCTATTTTTTCTCGTAATTCACCCATCCCCGCTTTTGCTGAATCAATTGGGGAACCTCGATTTCGTAAAAATACACTCGTTAATAAGTTTCCATCCGTGTCCATTAACACGAATTTACAACTCACGCTTCCTATATCAATTCCAAGGAACGCATCCTTTTTCTGTTCTTCTTTAACTACTTTTTCCGTAACTTCTTCCATTTCTATTTATCACTATATTGAATTCTGAATTAATTGAAAACATTCGTTGTAAAACAGATCTCCGTAATGAGGATAAATCTTTTTATTTCCATTTGATACGAATTTAGCATTATTTTTAATTTCTTTATTCCTACGACCATGCATTAAATCA
>JAGXNP010000086.1 GCA_019894885.1 Promethearchaeota archaeon
GTTCCATAAATAGCCATACCACTTTTTGTGAATTTAGGTGCGTGAGAAATGTGTCCTCCTTTTGGTATAGGCATTATTAGCATTTTTCCATTATTTGCTGACGTAAACGCATTATACATTGCTAAATTTGCTACAACTCCAGAAATGGGTCGTACATCTGCGTGAACACACTTAAAATACTTTTTTGCAAGCTCCATACATATATCTTCAACCATATCAATATACTTACATCCAGCATAAACCCGTTGTCCAACCCATCCTTCTGCGTATCTGTGAGAAAAATCACTATTACAAGCTTCATCTACAGCGGGACTGGTTATATTTTCTGATGCGATAAGTGGGATTGATTTACTAAACAATTCATTATGTTCGATGAGCATATTTCTAATTTCTTCTACTTTATTATTCAAAAAAAATCAACACATTCTCTATTTTAAATTCAATTCTTAAAAAGAAATAAAATTCCAATGGTTTTAAACCTTTTGACAAATTCCTAGGTTGCCAGAAGAGGAGTAGGTAAAATTTAGCGCTATTTGAATGGAATATTTTAGAGGAAATGGTGAGTTTCATTTTACAATTCGCATTGAAGCGATATCATACTTGTAATAAAGCCTTATTTTCCCTCAAAATTTTAAAAACAATTTAATAATCAAAAATTGTGGTTATGCGTTGTACTCCTTAGAGCTCTCAAGGATTAATCTAGCTTCATACAAATCTAATTTTCTGCCTGCCTTTTGTTTTTCAAGAGCAGCAGCGAGTTTGACTTGTTTCAATTTTTCAAGCTCATTGTTTCTATGTGAGTAAGGTTTTTTAGATTGTCTCGGTTTTTGGGGAGAATAAGTAGATTGTTTTCCTTTAGATTCTTTTCTCCTCTTATTCATAACGCGAAGGAATTTTTCATGGTAGGCATCAGCGGCTTTTTTGTTTTCAATCAAATTTTCTTCAAGAGCTTTCTTTTCCTCTCTTAGCTCGTTCACCGTTTGATAAATTTCAAGCATTTTTGTGTGATAATCTTGAGATTTGCTTGACCATTTATTTAATTGTTCATAAATCTTGTTTAAGTTAATTTTAACTATTTGAATCTTGCGTTCAATTTTAAAGAAATCACTATTTTGCTGTTCAGCTAAGAAATCTAGCTTAATCTTCGCTAAGTCTCTAATCTTATCGACCATAGCATTTTCTTCTATTATTTCTAAATTTTCGATTTCAATCCTCCTTTCGAGATTATCGATCTTCTTCTCTATCTGTCGAACGGATACATAATTTTTAGTATCTCTGCCTTTCCTACTCTTTTCAAGAATTTTTTTTTTTTCTTCAAGAAATTTATCTAAAATCTCTTTATACTCATTTTTTTTGTCTTTTAATTTTTTAACTTTATTATTCCAATAATCCCTTTTTTTCTTGTAGTCTTGTTTAGCAATGGTTAAGTCTTTGTCAATTTTAATATCAATAGTTTGTAATTTATTAATGTAATCCTTAGTCTTTTTATTTAAATCATCCCGTTTTTGTCTAAATTCTTCAATTTGAAGTTGCAGTTCTCTAAAGGAATTTTTTGAAGTTTGAGGGATATTAGCGTTAACTCTACTCATAGATTAATTCATTAAGGAGTATTTATAAAAAAGGTTGCATAAACAATGATTGAGTATTTCAATATATCATTTATTTTATATTTTCGTTTATCTTTTCCAAACGCGTGAGAAAAAATTACAATTTTGTAAGATTATCCCTGCAAATTTATTTAACTAAATATAACTGCTAAACAAAAAAATACAGATTTACTAGAGTGATGGAAATGGAACATGATTTTATAAAACCAAACGATTTAATTTATTTAATTCTTGATGAAAGAAGAAAATGGTTAGTAAAGGTAGAAGAAGGAAGAGAATTCCAAACTCATAAAGGAACGGTGAAATTTGATGATGTTATAGGTAAACCATTCGGATCTGTAATATTTTCTCAGCCCTACGAATCTCAAGGATATAAGTTTTATGTTCTTAAGCCGTTACCTTCTGATTATGTAATTTATATGAGTCGTAAAACTCAAATAATCTATCCAGAAGATGCAGGATTAATTTTGATGTATACTGGGATTAGCCCTGGTAGCATGGTCATTGAAGCTGGCTGTGGTTCTGGCGCATTAACATGCATTTTAGGAAACTATATTAGACCAGAGGGGCACATCTTTTCGTATGATATAAGAAAACAAAGTTTAAAAAAGGCTAAAAACAACGTTCTTAAGGCGGGGTTAAGTGATTTCGTATCGATTCAATATGGCGATATAATAATTGACGACTTAGGACATGAAAATGTTGATTCAGTTGTTTTAGATATGCCGCAACCGTGGATGGCGATTAAGAAAGTTAAGCAATATCTCAAACTTAGTGGAACTTTGGTATCGTTTTCACCAACGATAGAGCAAGTAAAAAAGACAACTTTTGCATTAAGGGAGAACGAATTCTACGAGATAAATACTTACGAATTAATAAAAAGGAAATATCAGGTGAAAAGTAATGCGACTCATCCCGAGGTAAGGATGATTGGTCATACGGGTTATATGACTTTTGCAAGAAAGATTCAAGATATAAAAAATCCTTATAGAGAGCGGAAACCAAAACAGAAAGAATATATGAATTTGAATGGAATGCCTCTTAGAGGTGAGAATTTGTAATGATAGAATACTCCGATTTTACAAAATTAGATCTGAGGGTTGGCTTAATAATACAATGTGAAAAGGTGCCAAGATCTAAAAATCTTTTCAAACTAATGATTAATTGCGGAGAGAAAGAAAAAAGACAGATTATAACTGGCATTTCACAATTTTATTCGCCAGAGGAATTGGTTAATAGGAAAGTTGTAGTTCTTGTAAATCTTAAACCAAAAAGAATTATGGGATTAGAAAGTCAAGGTATGCTTTTAGCGGCTGATTTGAATAACGAACCGTTCTTGCTAAAAATAGATGAGAGAAATAGTAAAAGCATTCCTCCTGGAAGTATTATTAAATAATTAGAATCCTTTTAACTTAACACCGGTTTGCATTTCTTTCTTTTTCTTGTACCTTTCCGTCATAAAATAATGCTTTTTTTTATCCGGTAAAATGTTAATATACTTCCTTAATATATCCTCAACGAACAATTTTGTCGTTTTATTAGGAATTTTAATCGGATTTGAGAGATTTGATAGAATCTCCTTGTTTTTAGCATCAGGTGCTAGCCCAATATTTTTTATTGGTATGTGAAAAGAATGTATAAACCATCCAGCAGTTTTTTCTTCATGAGCAATTACTCTTAAAATATTCGCCTCTTCCTTTTTTATCTTTAAATCCACTATCTTCTTTCCGGGTCGTACGATGATCGTTGCATAAATTGGAAGGTTATTTTTAGGATCGTGAATCTTTTTTAAGAATTCCTTTAACTTTTCACTCATTTTATATCAAGAAGCTAAAAAATACTCTATTATATATAGTTTTAAATTAAGATAATTAATTAAATTTATTATCAAAAATAATGAAAGTGGTAAAGAAATCATGACTGTTGTATTAGAAACATTTGAAATAAAAACTAAAGCTTATTGTGATGTAATAAATATTACATCTCAAGTCCAAAATGCGACTGAAAGAAGTGGATTGAAAAATGGCATCGTAAATGTTCATATCGCGGGATCTACAGGTGCAATATCTACTGTTGAATACGAACCAGGTTTAGTCCAACACGATATTGAAGATTTTTTAGAAAAAATTATCCCTTATAAAGAAAATTATGCTCACCACAAAACTTGGCACGATTACAACGGTGCAGGGCACCTAAGAAGTTTTCTCATTAAAACTTCACAAACATTTCCGTTTAAAAATAAGAATTTAATCCTTGGGAGCTGGCAAAATATCGTTTTCATCGAAAACGACGAAAAATCTAGAGTTCGCAAAATTTATGTAACGCTAATAGGTGAATAATGCAATTTTTCCTTTAAATGTCCGAGTCAAACGAAGTTATTTGAAATTGTATAGGTAGATTATAAACTATTCAAATCTTATTACTAAAAGAAAAGGAATAAAAAATTTAGATTCTTTCGGAAAATTTATTGAATTCATGGACTAACATGTTATATACTTCTCTACGGCGAACACTTTCGAATTTATCTATCATCTTTAAGATTGTTTTGTGCCGATCTTGTATCATACTTTTAAAAATGGGAATTTTACGAACCACATCTTCAAACTTGTTTTTTTGGCCAATTTGGTAGTTTAGAAATTCCAAAAAATTGTTTTCTTCTTCTTTCAATTAAATCCTCTTTTTTAGATTAGTATTTTTACCAAATTAAAATAACCATCTTTAAAAAAGAGTAGTGTCATGTATGTATTTTTCAAGTAATATTGGAGGATTTAGATATTCGGATGTATAGTAGAAAAAGAACATAAAATTAAAAATAATGAATTTACTTACATTGTAAAAATTTCATTAAATTCTGTTAAAAAGTAATAAAAGTATGTTTTGAGATTTTGGATTATCATTAATTAAGATGGTATCGATATTATGGAAAAATTTATTAAAGTCATCATTTCAGGATTGGATAATGCAGGGAAAACCTCCATTTTAACCGCTTTGAACAAAAAGTACAATTTCCAAAAAGACATAATTTCTCTTACACCAACTATTCGAGTTGAATATCAAGCAACAGAATTTCTAAAAAACCGCGTCGTTTTCTGGGATATGGGTGGTCAAGAAAAATATCGAAAATTGTATCAAAAAAAACAAGATCTTTATTTTGCCGGCACAGATTTATTATTATATATCGTTGATGTTCAGGATCCTGAAAGAATTGAAACTTCTCTGGATTATTTAGATATGATCCTGAAGAATTTTAAGAAGCATAAAATGGATGTCCCACTTATAATTAGCTTTCATAAATTCGACCCAGAATTCATAGGAAATGAACAAATGATTGAGCAGATAGAAGCCTTGAGGAAGCACATACTTAAATTATACCCCTCTTTTAAAATTTTATTTCAACAAACCTCAATCTATGATATAATATCAATAGTACAGCTCATATCTTATGGTTTATCGGTGTTTGACGAAAAATTTTTTGATTTATCTGAACTGTTAGAGAAATCTCTCAAGGAATTCGATAGTGAGTCTTTAATCTTATTTGATAAAAATGGGATTATCGTAAGTGAGTATTATAGGGATATCGTTGAGCCAGAAATTTATGTAGAACTTATAGAATCAATAAAAGAGCACTTATTTTTACTGAAAAGAATGCAAGAAGAGTCTTACGAAACAGATTATGCGTTTTCGTCGATAGGAGATGAACTCTTATCTTATTTGCATCGAATTAAAATCAATAACGAATCCATATTCGTGTCTGTGGTAATTAAAGAAAAATTAAAAGAACTACTTCTAGAAAAGTTTTCAGAATTTATGCTTGAATTAATAGAGTTAATAGAACCCTTAATTAAAGGAAATTAATTTTTCCTTAATCGATACCAAGTAGTTCTCGAGCCTTATCAATTAGTTTTCCCTTCTTTTCCTGATGATTTTTCATGAATTTTAATACCTTGTCTACACATCGAGCTTTATGTTCCCCACAAAGTAATTCTCCCTTAACGCATCTTTCGAATTCATCTGCTAAAATTTCATCATTCTCCTCAAAATGATACATCAGCATTTTATAAATCATACACTTTTGAGGTTCCCCGCCAAGTTCTTGTTGTTCTTTCTTGTTCTTACGCCCACCTGTTAGAGCTTCTTTTACTTTTTTCTCGATAGAGTCTAAATTTTCGTTGAAAGTAAATGAACTATTCGGATTTCTTTTAGCCATTTTATCTGATCCATCAATCCCTGCTAATAAATAGTGATATGTCGCACCAGGTAAGAAAAATTTTTTGTAATACCTTCGTGTGAGGTCTCGTGTAAGTCTTATATGTGGATCTTGATCTATTCCGACGGGAACTATAGTTGGTTGTGGTCCTTCTCTAACTTGGGGAAGAACTATATCTCCTACTTGAATTAGTGCTGCTAAATAGAGCCCGAATGTTTTCTCCCCATAGATTGCATTCAGCATGTTTTGGGTAACTAATCTACTTACTTTAAAGCATATCTCTTTCACAATGGGCTCTTTAGATTGCCTCCAAACATAAGTTTTTTTAGGAGAAGGATCTAAACCGAACGCTAATATATCAGCTACATTATCTATGGCATTTGGTTCTGCCTTATCATAGGATATTCCATTATCTTCCCATGATTCTATATCTGCTATACAATAATAAACTTTCCCTCCCATTTTTTGAAATTCAACAATTTCTAAAGCAGTTGTTGAAGTTCCTAAGTGATACGGTCCAGAAGGTTTTATACCGCTCATTACAGCCCATGGTTGATTTTCTTCAATTGCTTTAAACACTAATTCTAAATCTCTATGGCCAAAAATGATTTTTCTTCTGAAAAATCGATTTTCTAACAATTTTTGTCTCAAACCTTCGTTTATATCGTCGATTCCAAATTCTCTCTTTATTCTCTCGTAATCTTCATCTTCGACAGGATTAGAGGAACCCCAAGGATCAAGCATTTTTTATAAATAACTCTTTTATATCGTAGGTACAATTTTATTGATCAATATAAAGTAAGATCCCAATTAAAAATTTGCGTTCAGATTAAGGCTATATAAGTTGTTGAATAATAATATAAACACTTCTGCTATTTTTTAGCTTCAATTTATTAACGATTCTTGGTTTTACTTGAAAGGATATAAGGACAACATATAATAATTCTTTTGACCTTCTTCATATTAAGATGACTGAAAATGATACTCCACAAGAAGAGGAATGGAAGGAAAAACTAACCGAAGAACAATATCGCGTTTTAAGACTAAAGGAGACTGAACGCCCTTTTACCGGCAAATATTGGAACAATAAAGAAAAAGGTATTTACTATTGTGCTGGTTGTGGAACTCCATTATTTGATTCAAATTCGAAATTTAAATCAGGATCCGGGTGGCCTAGCTTTTTTACTCCCATAAAAGATTCTAAAATTGAAGTAGAACACGATGATAGTTTCAATATGAGAAGAACGGAGGTTTTATGCAAAAACTGCAGAGGCCATTTAGGACATGTGTTTAAGGACGGTCCTAAACCAACGGGTCTACGATACTGTATAAACTCGATATCGTTAGATTTTAAGTCTAAAAATAAGGAAGAAAAGTAGTGGAAAGACTATTTTTTTTACAATATAATAATCGAAGAATTTTTATATTCTTTTAATACCATATTAGAATTAGTTTTGGTTACAAATTCTTTTTCGTTTAATTCTCGGATAAAGTTGTGCACATCCTGAGCCTCTTTAAACCGACAAATTAACGCTGCAGACTGTTCTCCAGTTGTATGAAATACTGAACAAACTTCTGGTTTATGTGATATTTCATCTAAGATTTTTGGTGTGTGTTTACCATCAATATTAATTCTTATTAAAAATGTTAACTTATAACCTAATTTCTCGTTATTAAGTTTAAGAGTATATCCTTCGATTATCTTGTTTTCCTCTAATTTCGAAATTCTATTATGAATGGTTCCAATCGAAATATTAAGTTTATCTTGAATTACTCGATAAGATGTCTTAGCGTTTTCTTGTAAAATTTTAATAATCTCTTCATCAATTTCGTCCAAAGTTTCTTTTTTCATTTGTAATAAACCAGAAAAGTAACTTATTTTTTAAAATTTGTTCAACATTACTAAAAAAAATTATACAAAATATATAATTTTTGAAATCCAAGTTTTTTATTTTTAAATGATCTCCAAATCATAAAATTCTTATTATTGGAGTCATTAAAAATTGCAATGAATTCAAATTTACAAAAATAAAAAAAAGAAGGTAAAAAACAAAGATGTCTGTTCCTATAATTATTTTAAAAGAAGGCACTGAGGAAACGAGAGAGAAAGAAGCTAGGATGCAAAATATTAATGCAATCATGGCTATTACTGAAACCGTAAAATCTACTCTTGGACCAAAAGGTATGAATAAAATGCTGGTGGATTCTGTAGGAGATGTTACAATTACTAATGATGGTGCTGAAATACTTAAACTGCTTGATATAGATAATGTTGCTGCAAACATGATGGTCAATATTGCTAAATCTATTGATGAGGATATTGGTGATGGCACCACAACTGTTGTTATCTTCTCAGCAGCCTTATTGGGAAATGCTCTTGAGTTGATTGAACAAGGCATTCATCCAAAACCAATTACTCATGGTTACAAATTAGCAGCAGATAAGGCATTAAAGATATTAAGTGAGATTGCCACGAAAATTTCTCCCGACGATGATAAAATTCTCATGGATGCAGCTAGAACTGCTATGAATTCTAAAGATATAGTAGGTGTAAAAGACTATTTTGCTGAATTAACAGTAAAAGCCATCAAACACATAAGTGGAGATGATGGTAATACGTTCTCGAAAGTAGGAAATGTTAAAATTGTCAAAACACCTGGAAAATCTTTAAGAGATTCAGAGTTAATTAATGGTGTCTACATCGAAAAAGAAAAAGTCAATTCAGCAATGCCAGAAGTAATTAAAAATGCGAAAATAGCAGTTATTCGGAGAAAATTAGATGTCGTCAAAACTGAATTCGACGCCCAAATTCGAATATCAAATCCTGCGGACATTCAGAAATTCCTCGATCAAGAAGAAAAGATTCTGATAGACTACTTGAAGATCTTTAAAGATTTAGGAGTTAATATGATAGTCAACAATAAAGATATTTCTGACAAATTTGGAGCTTATTTGGCTAGAGAAGGAATTGCTGCAGTAAAAAGCCTTAGCGAATCTGATATGAAAGCCGTGACGAAAGCTATTGGTGCTAATACAGTTGACGATCTTCATTCCTTATCTGAGGAAGATCTTGGTTTTGCAGAATATGTCAAGTTCGAAAAAATCGCTAAAGATGAGTACGTCCTCTTTACTGGATGCAAAAATCCTAAATCAGTGTCAATACTGCTTAAAGGTGGATTGGATAAAATCTTAAGTTCCGCGGAAATTACATTGAATGATGTACTTTCAGTTGTCGCTAAAGTTATGGATACTAAAGAGGTAGTAGCTGGTGGTGGCGCAATTTACATTGAATTAGCAAAAAAATTAAGAGAATTTGCCAACCAAATTAGCGGTAAAGAACAATTAGCTGTAAATGCTTTTGCGATTGCCTTAGAAGAAATCCCTAAAACATTGATTAAAAATGCAGGTTTAGATGAAATCGAAAATATGACAGAACTGCGTGCAGCTCACAAGACTGAAGATGATAAGTGGAAAGGGATTGATACTATAACTAACGAGATAGGAGATAATTTCGAGAAAGGTATAATTGAACCGGCAGCATTAGTTAAGCATGTTATAAAAGCAGGAAGCGAATTAGCAAATCTTATTTTGAGAGTAGATAGAATTATCAGTGCTCAAGGCAGTAGACCTTCTGGATTATGATAATCTAGTTGAATTTTCTATTTTTTTAATTTTTTTTCTTAAACCCTCACATTTATGAAATTTTATTAGAATCTATGTATTGAAATCAATTTTTTTTGGATTTAGAAATGCTTTTAATACCTTTTTTATTTTTTAATGTAATGATTTATGACATTTTCAAAAATTTAATTATCTGAAATTTTTATTGTTATCTTGGGTTTAAAATGAATATTAATGAAGAATTTGCAGTATCCGTTGGTCCAGATCTAATATCTCTGCAAGATATTGAAAAATTATTCGCTTTAAAGAATGATCATGTTTTAAAAATTATAAAACAATTCGTTGATTTGTGTAAACCTAGCAAGTTAACCGTAATTTCTGACATTGAAGAGGATATTGAATATATAGTCCAGAAAACACTTTCTAATAGAGAAGAAAGTAATCTTAATGTAAAAGGGCACACAATTCACTACGATAGCTTCTATGATCAAGCAAGAGATAAAGAAAACACTAAGGTTTTAATCCCAAAAGGAGAATACAGGAGTCCTTGGATTAACACGATGGACAGAGATGATGGACTTGAAGAAATCCTAGAAATTATGGATGGGTGTATGAAAGGCAGAGAATGTTTAGTAAGATTTTTTTGTCTTGGACCTATTAATTCAAAATTTACCATCGGAGCTTTACAACTCACGGATTCATTCTATGTAGCTCATTCTGAAGATATTTTGTATAGGAAAGGATACGAGGAATTTAAAAAATTAAATGGATCTGATGATTTCTTTTATTTTATACATTCTTCAGGAAATCTTGTTGGTAATCCTCCTGTTACTAAAAATATTGAAAAACGGAGAATATATATAGATCTGCAAGAATCACGTGTTTTAACTGTCAATAATCAATATGCGGGTAATTCCCTTGGACTAAAGAAGCTAGCTTTAAGATTAGCAATCTATAAGGCAAATAACGAAGATTGGCTGACGGAACACTACTTTATTTTAGGAGTTCGCCCGAAAGGTAAAAACCGGGTGACTTATTTTACCGGAGCTTTTCCAAGTGCATGTGGAAAAACATCTACCGCAATGCTTCCTGGGCAACTAATTGTTGGTGATGATATCGCATATTTGCGAGCTTGGGGAGATGGATTTGCACATGCTGTTAATATTGAAAAGGGAATCTTTGGAATTATAAAAGATGTAAAAGCAAAAGATGATCCTGTAATTTATGACGCTCTCATAACCCCAAGAGAATTAATATATTCTAATGTTCTTGTAAAAGATGGGAAGCCCTACTGGCTTGGTATGGGTGTGGAACCTCCTGAAGATGGTTTTAACCATTACGGGCAATGGACTAATGGAACATTCGATGAAAACGGAAATAAAGTACCTTTTGCTCATCCAAATGCTCGCTATACAATCAAGCTTACCGATCTATCAAATTGTGATCCTAAATTAGATGATCCTAATGGAGTACCTATACACGGAATATTTTACGGGGGAAGAGATTCGGACACAATGCCTCCTATTGTAGAAAGCTTAAACTGGGAGCACGGGATTTTTTTAGGGGCTACTATAGAATCTGAAACGACCTCAGCAACTCTTGGAGTAACAGGAGTTAGGAAAGCAAGTCCAATGGCAAACCTCGATTTTTTAGTAGTTCCTCTTGGGAAATATTTAAATAACCACAATAATTTTGGAATAAAATTGAAATACTGCCCACATGTATTCTCTACTAACTACTTTCTTAAAGGTAAAGATGGAAAATATTTAAATGGTATATTAGACAAAAAAGTTTGGGTTATATGGGCAGAAGGGCGCACTAGAGGAGATTATGACGCTATTAAAACACCAATTGGCTATTTACCTGAATATGAAGACCTTAAGATGTTATTTAGAACAGAGCTAGATAAAGATTATTCCAAAGAAGAATATATTGAGCAATTTACAATAAAAATTAATTTTTTACTTGAAAAACTAAACCGCATGGAGAAAATGTATAAAGCAGAAAAAGAAATTCCTCAATTTTTCTGGGATATTCTCTTTATGCAACGCTCAGGATTGATTGGTTTACAAAAAAAAATTGGTAAAGAAGAAATTATCCCATTTGAATTAGACTAACAATTATTAGAGGATATATAAAATTCTAAAAGAAATAGTCGAGAAACTCTATATTAGGAGTTTTAATCCCTGTTTTACTTTGTAAGTCCTATTTAATCTATCTACTTCAATAAATCTTTTTATTTCTAGATTATTTAATAAATCCCTCATTTCAACAGGATTTTTACTTAATTTATCTGCTAAACCCTCTATATCGGTTTCATATGAGCGAAGCACTGTAAGAAGAGACGAGTAATGATCAAAAATTTGATTTACAATATGTTTAAGAGCTTCGCCTAAATTTTCTCCCGTTCGTGTACTCGTTGGAAAAATCATTGCATCGTCTCTTAAATAATTTTGCGATCTTACTATCTCGTTATGTCTGGCTCCAGCGATATCTTGTTTATTTGCCAAATAAACTATCGGAGTATCAAAGCCTATCAC
>JAGXNP010000087.1 GCA_019894885.1 Promethearchaeota archaeon
GGATTAGACATATTTCAATTCAATTGTATATCAACTTAAAAAAAATGGCAATACTTTGATTAAATAGAAACAAAACCATTAATGCGCTCTATTGACTCTGCTTTTCCAGATTTTTTATCAATATCAATTATTTTTGTTCTAAATTCTACTCCGATTGCTAAAGATTCATTTGGATTATAAGTTTATAAAATAATAAATAAGGCTTCACTGATGATTTTCTTGGCAGGATAATTCATCAGCGAGATTAGACCACTGAAGATCGAGACTTTCTTGAAGTTCAATTAAATCTTTTTCAGATATTTTTGAAAACCGTTTTTGTCTTGATAAGTATTCAATTAGTGGAGCTCTTTTTGAGGGATTTAATAGTGGTTTGCTTTTTTTTGATAATGTTAAAACACCATTTTCGATTTCATATAAAATCCATGAACCTGTTTTAACTGCTAAACGCGGTATTTCAATAGAATCTTCGGATGGAATACCCCATCCAGGAGGACAAGAAGCTAAAATGTGAATATATTTACATCCTTCAATTGATTTTGCTTTTTTAAATTTCTCATAAAGATCTAGAGGTTCGCTTACAGAACAAGTGGCAACATAAGGGATCTCATGTGCCGCCATTATCCTCGGCAGATTTTTCTTATATCGATCTTTACCTAATGTGGTTGTAGTCGTTATTGCTCCATGTGGTGTGCTAGATGATCGTTGAATTCCAGTATTCATGTATGCTTCGTTATCGTAACAACAATAAATGATATTAGAATTTCTTTCAGCTGCTCCACTTAAACCTTGAATCCCGATATCTGTTGTTCCACCATCACCAGCAAAAACTAAAGTTGTCATTTTTTCCCATACTTTGCCTGGAAATCTAAACGATTTTGCTTTAAAAGCTGCAGATACTCCCGTTGCTGCTGCTGCTCCCGCTGCAAAAGCCATATTCATAAATGGAAAATTTGGTGCTGTTTTTGGCCACAATCCAACAACAACATTTAGACAACTAGCGGGTGTAACTAACGATGTATTTGGTCCAAGAGCTTTCATAGCCCATCTTAAAGCGATTCCTAGACCGCATCCAGCACATGTGGAATTTCCTGCTAAAAAATATTCTTCTTGTCCTATTTCTAATGCTTCTTTTATGGATACCATTTTTAATCGACCTCCAATAACCCATCCCAGAAAGTTCCTTCAATCATATCTTTTGGAAGCTCTCCAGTTTCATTTAATTGATTCAAAACTTTTAATTGATTTTTCTGCTGTTCTAATGAGACTTCCCTACCACCTAACCCCATTACAATAGGTAAAATTTTTGTAGATGCTCCAGAACCATATAAAGCAGCTTTCACTTCACTACTTACAGGACCTCCAGTCGGAGATCCAAATGCAGTAGCTCTGTCAGCTACACCAAGAACCTTAACTTTATTTGCAATTTGTATTATATCTTCAACTGGAAATGGTCGAAAATATCTTAATTTTACACATCCCACTTTATACCCTTCATTCCTAAGATCATCAACGGCTTCTTCCATCTGCATGGCAAGTTCACCATAATTAAGTATAGCCACTTCCGCATCTTCCATTTTATATTCTTCAATTAATCCATTTCCATAAGATCTACCAAATTTTCTCTCGAATTCTGTAGTAACCTCCTTGATTTTTTGCTTTGCTATAGTATGAGTATAGTGGATCTTTAATCTAAATTCATTGTAGAAACCGGATGGCATGATTAGATTCCCGTGCATCATTGGTCTTTCAGGATCGAGAAAAATATGGGGCCATCCTCTCTCATCTGGAAGTGGTGGTAAAAAATCATCTACAGCATCTTGATCCTCGATGGTTACAGGTTTAGATGTATGAGATAGAGTAAATCCACCATAAGCTACGAATTTAGGTAATAAAATTTCGTGATCTTCACTAATTTTATATGACATTAAAATATCATCATAAATCTCTTGATGACTTGATGCAAATGAAATCATCCACCCAGTATCTCTACAACTTATTATATCTGTGAAGTCTGCCCAAATGTTCCATGGAGGGGCAGGACCTCTCGAAGCAATTGTAGTTACTATAGGTAAACGAGCACCTGCAGCCCAATGAACCATTTCATACATGTAAAATAATCCTTGTCCAGAGGTAGCAGTGAAAGTACGAGTTCCTGCAGTGCTTGCACCAATGATAGAAGCCATCACAGAGTGTTCTGATTCGACTTTAATATATTGAGTTCCAGGCATCTCACCGTTATCTGCGAACTCTGATAGTTTTTCTACTACAGTTGTTTGTGGGGTAATGGGATAAGCACTTATCACTTGAACTCGTGCAGATTTCGCAGCGTAAGCTGCTGCAACATTTCCCTTTATTATTTTAGTTTCTCTTTCCTGTGTAAAATCTTCTTGTGCTTCAACCATATTAAACTTCACTCTCTCTAACCATTTCTATACTTTTTGTGGGACATTCTTTAGCGCAAATACCACAACCTTTACAATATATATAATCAACCTCGAATTCTCCTTCTTCATTTCTGATTATTGTACCTTCGGGGCAATACATCCAGCAAATACCACATTTAGTACAAGTATCTCGATCAACAACAGGTTTAAACGTTCTCCAATCTCCTGTGGTTCCAATACTTCCTTTAATAGGAAATGATATTGGGATGGGAGGTAGTTCTTTCCAATTTTTATATTCTTGAACTTCAGGTCGCTTATCTTTGTCTTCACATATTTTCTTCCATTTCACCTTATTCATTCAAATTCAACCTCCTTAACACTATTGTAAGCTTCGATAGCAACTTCTAAATTTTTCTTACCCTTAGCTTCTCCATATTCGCTATAGATAACTTTTTTCATAGTATCTAAATTATAAAAGCCAGTTAATTGCCCAAATGCGCCCAACATTGGAATATTCAAAATAGGTCCACTCGAATGCATAAATCCTAATTTTATACAGATTCCCGTAGCATCAACAATAAAAATTTTAATGTTTTCTGGAAATTCACAAGTATCAATCGGATTTTTTGTATTAATTAGTAATGTGACTCCACTTTTTATCGTCTCTAGAACTCTAGGTATGTCTAATAGAGAGCGGTCAAAAATTAGCATGTAATCGGGATCTAATACACTATCGTAAGTTTTTATCGTTTTGTTCCGTGATAACTTAGTAAATGCTTGGATAGGTGCCCCTCTCCTCTCTGCTCCAATAATAGGTATAGCAATTGCGTCTTTAAAACTTTCCTCATAAGCCAATTGAGCTAAAAGTTGACTAGCAGTGATAGCGGTTTGTCCTCCTCGACCGTGAAAGGTAATTTCTATTTTGCCATTATCCGTCAATTTTTTCCAACCTTCAATTTATTCGATCTTATAATTTTGATTATTATACAAGCCGTAAAACAATAATATTGTTATTGTTTTTGGAAAACTTATAAAATTATCTTAAATAGGACTAATAAGGTAAAGTAATTAGCAATAAATTAAAAATTTCTGGATAAAATTTATAAGTAAGCCACTGAAATTGTTGAAAATTAATAATAACTATTACCTAAAATCTAGTAATATAGAATGTGATTAATTTTGTCAGAAAAATCAAAAAATGATGAAGAATTATTTTCATTCAAATGTCCTTCATGTGATAAAGGTAAGATAAAAATTCATAAAACTACTTATGATGTACCTGACGGAGATAAAATGTTACTTATTAAATTCGAATGTAACATTTGTAATTTTACTAATAATGATATAATTCCTTTGACTACCAATAATACTCCGGGAATAATGACTTTAAGAGTTTCAAATGAAGAAGATTTAAAATCAAAAATCTATCGTTCCCCCGTTGGGAAATTAGAGATTCCGGAGTTGGAATTATTCGTAGTGCCTGGTCCAAGCGCCGATTTTTATTACACCAATGTTGAAGGAATATTATATAGGTTTGAGAATGCCGTATCCATATATCGTAAAAATCTCGAAAAGGATGATGTTCAAATAGAAGAAATTGATAAAATTTTACATGATCTACATAGGGCGGTAATGGGAGAATTTGCATTTACTTTAATTGTTACTGACACAGAAGGAGGAAGTTATATCATTCCTGAAGATGAATCAAAATATTCGTTTGAAAAATTTGAAAATAAAGAATTAAATTAAAAGTAATAAATGAAATTATCATAATTTCTATATAGATATAAAATCTAAAATATAGATTTAAAAAAAGTGTGAAATCAAATGACAATTAAGAAAATCGGAATCCTCACAGGGGGTGGCGATTGCCCAGGTTTAAACTCAGTTATTTACGGAATTATGCTAAAAGCTTACGATGCAGGCATAGAATGCGTTGGAATCCTCAAAGGTTGGAAAGGTCTTATAGAAAATCTAACAATCCCTCTCAACATAGCAGAACATGATGATTTACATACAATAGGAGGTACAATTTTGTATACAAGCAGAACTAATCCTTTCAAGGGAGCAGAATCTAAAGAAGAAGTTGCTAAGGATTTGGTAAATAAATTAGATGAATTAGAGATTGATGCCTTAATCGCAATTGGGGGGGATGACACTTTGAGCGTAGCTGAAGCTATGTGTAAATACGCAAAAGCGAATGTAATAGGATGTCCAAAAACGATCGACAACGATCTAGCGGGAACACATTACACTTTTGGATTTTGGAGTGCTGTACAACTAGCTTCAAATGCCATGGATAATTTAACCACTACAGCAAAATCTCATCAAAGAGTATTTGTAGTAGAGATTATGGGGAGAGATGCAGGATTTCTTACAATGTATAGTGGAATTTCAGCTGGTGCGGATATAATATTAGTTCCTGAAACACCTTTTAGTTTAGAAAAAGATGTTATTGATGTCCTTAAAAAAAGAGTCAATGCAGGATATAAATATCACATAATTGCCACCTCAGAAGGAGCTTATCCAAATTCAGAGTCGTTGAAAAAGGATTTTAAAACAATATCAAAAGAAACGATAGATAAATTACCTAAGGATACATATGGAAACCCTTTGCTTGCAAAATTGAATATATCCAAAATACTTGTTGACGAACTCAACTTAAGAGAAGATTTGAAAAAGGAATTTCAGAATAATGGGGTGGATTTTGAGTGTCGAAGCGTAGTCTTGGGTCATACAATGCGAGCAGGAACTCCTAATTCCTTCGATAGAATCTTAGGATTGAGATTTGGATTAGCAGCTATGAATCTTGTTTTGGAAGGTAAATTTGGGAACATGGTTTCGCTACTAGGAAATAAAATTGAAACGATACCACTTTCAGAAGGTGTAAAAAAGAAATATATAACCTCGGATAGTGATAAAATGGAATTAAGAGACTTATTAGTGAAAATTAGGTATTTATCAAAACAGAAATAAATAATTGAGTTTCTTTTTTTATATATTTTTAGCTTAAAAAAGGAATTTTTCTACCCCAATGTTTTTGTATTAAGCTTCTTGATAATATAAAATCAAGTTATATAAAAGCGAAATTTTCTTAGAAGTTAATTATCATTCTAAATTAAATGTAAATTATGAAATGGAAGAAAGTTTTATTATTAGTAGCAAATTATAAGACAACTGGTTATGATTTTTATGATTCTGCCTTCCCGCCTCTAGCCTTTGAATATATTGCGGCTTATGTAGAAGATTTGGTAGAAGTGAGAATAATAGATTCAAAAGCTGCTAAATTAAATTTTTCTCAAGTTAAGAAGGAAATTGAAAATTATCAGCCTGATTTAGTAGGATTAACAGTTCCAGTTACAAGTGCCATTGATACTGTTTTACAACATGCAAAAATTGCTAAATTATATGGCTCAACAACTGTTATTGGGGGGTGGCATCCAACATTAGCTATTGAGCAAACTTTGTCTTCTCCATGGATAGATATTTTGGTTAGAGGTGAGGGTGAATTTACTTTCCGTGAATTAATTGAAAAGGGGTCTCCACTAAATATACATGGTCTATCATATAAAATGAATGGTAAATTAATACATAATCCAGATAGAGCATTTTTGAAAAACTTGGATGAGTTAAGGCCTCCGTCTCGCCATTTGGTAGGAAATTATAAATACAAAATATTTAATATGAATATTGACGCGATTGAGACTTCTCGTGGGTGCCCACAAGCATGCAAATTCTGTAGTACTAATGTGGTCTATAATCAAACATGGAGATCTAGATCAGTTGAAAATGTTATAAATGAATTAGAAATAATTTCTAAAAATAAAAAAATTAGTGATATTTTTGTTGTAGATGATAATTTTCTTGTTAATATGAAACGCATTGGAAGGTTATGCTTTGAAATTATAAAAGGCAAGAGAATGGGAAGAATACGAAAAAATTTATTTTTTTTCTTTCAAGGACGATTAGATTCAATGGCGAGATACCCTAAAGTAGTTAAGTTAATGGCTGAAGCAGGTTTTTGGCTTGTTCTTGTAGGCGTCGAAGCAACTGATGACAAAGGACTCAAAGCAGTGGCTAAGGGGTGTAATATAAATCAAATTAAAAAGGGTATAAAGGTTTTACATGAAAACGAAATAATAGTAATGGGAAATGTTATTATCGGAGTTAACCTAAACGACTCTGTAGATGATGTTCTTAAAACAATTAATAAAACAAGAGAGTTAAACTTAGACTTACCAAGTTTTACATTGTTAACTCCATTCCCATCAACTAGATTTTACGATGAAATTAAAGAAAAAGATCTACTTTTAACAGAAGAATATAGTAAATTTAATTGGCTTAACCCTGTGATAAAAACACCAAATCTTAGCCAAGAAATTCTTAAAAAACTATTATTTCTTGGTTTTTATTCAATTGGCTATTATGGAGGAAATTTGAGAAATAAATATTATTTATTCCGTAGAACTGTTAGATCAAGAGGAATTTTCTATGTTATCAATCCTTTTAGGTTTTATCGAGCATTCATTTCATATTTTAAATGGAAAAAAATTGTTATAAATAATTTAGGTGGATTAAAAAAGAAAGATGTAAAACAAATAAAATCAGGAAATTTAAACCATATGAAAGATCTAAAAAAGGCTATAAAAAACTATAGTATCTAAAGAAATGGATTATCAAATTTTAAAAAATCATGATTTTACATGGAAAAAAGTACTATTAATTAAACCAAACTATAGAACCACTGGTTGGGACTATTATAATATGGATTTTCCTCCAATTAATCTAACATATATAGCTAGCTATTTAACTGATTTAAATGTAAATGTAGAAATCCTTGATACAAAAGTGAAAAACTTAACATTTAGTCAGATTAGGAAAAAAATTGAAAAATTTAATCCAGATATTGTTGGTATTTCAGTTTTTGTATCTGCCGCATTAAAGGACTCAAATAATATTGCAAAAATTGTAAAAGAAGTTAATCCAAATTGTACTGTAGTATTTGGTGGGAGACACCCTACATTCGAACCAGATTCAACAATAAATTTTAATGATGTTGATATACTAGTAAGGGGTGAAGGAGAGTTAACATTTAGAGAATTAATCATTAAGGGTACCCCAAAAAATGTAAAAGGGATTTCGTTTAAATCTAATGGGAAAGTAATTCATAATCCTGATAGACCATTAATAAAAGATTTTGAAAACATTAGATTTCCTGCAAGAGAACTCACAAAAAATAATAAATATAAAATGTTTACAGTAAGATTAGAAACGGTGGAAACCTCTAGAGGTTGTCCTTATACGTGTAAATTTTGTACTACTCATGTTTTCAATAAAAATTTATGGAGACCACGTTCTGTTGAAAAAATAATAAAAGAATTAAAGATTATCTCACAGAATAGAAAAATTACAGATATTTTTTTTGTAGATGATAATCTAACTGTGAGTACTACAAGAATTGAAAAGTTGTGTGATAAAATAATTGAATGTAAACAAAAAAAAGAAATTAATGATTTTAAATTTTTTGCGCAGATAAGAGTCGATTCTATCATAAACGCACCTCAGATGGTAAAAAAGATGAGAAAAGCAGGATTTTGGGCCGTTTTTATAGGGATTGAAAGTGTAAATGAAGAATCTCTTAAAGAAGTGAGAAAGGGATTTGAATTTAAAAAAGTAATTGAAGGACTTAAAATTTTACATGAAAATAATATAATTGTAATTGGGAATTTGATAATTGGGATTGATTTAAAAGAAACAGAAAAAGAAGTTATTAAAGAAATTAAATTTATGAAAACTGTGGATGTAGATATAGTGAGTTTTGTGTTATTAACTCCATTTCCCGGAAGCGATACTTTTAAAGAACTGGATGAGCAAGGATTAATAATATCTAAAGATTGGTCTAAATATACAGTTTTTTATCCTGTTATTAGAACTCATCAATTAAGTCCAAAACAATTATATGATCTCTTATATTTCTCTTTTAGAGAATTAAAATATATTAATAACTTGAAAAATCTAAGTTATCGTATAATTAAAACTCGAGGATTGTTATTTCTTTTGAACCCTAGAAGATTTTTAACATTTATCAATTCTTTCTTAAAAGTGAGAAGTTTATTCAAAGAATTCAAGAAAAGCTGAAATCTCTTTTGATATTCGCTTATAGCATTGCTAACCTTTTTTACTAAACTTTTAATAATAAAAGATAATTGAATTATTTAAACCATGAATGAAATTAGAGGAACTCTTTTTACTATTATAAAGGGAAAGGGAACACGATCGGAAGGACCTGAATATTTCATTAAACCATTGGATGATTACAAAGACAGATGGTCAGAAATATTAGTTAGGAAAAAAACTCACATGTGGGAAAAAGATCCTGAATTGCATAGATTTTTAAATAAAAAAGTGTTGATAGTCGGAGAGATAATCGAGACAAAGAGTACAATTACTATTGACTATTCAAAAGTAAAGCAGATAGAATGAGGTATTGTTTAAATACTATCCTTCTTATCCATAGTGCTTTTCTTCTTCGTGTTCAGCATCAATTGCGTCTTTTTCTACATCTCGATCGAGCCATTTTTCGCTTAGTAATTCTTTATAATACTCATGTTGAATAATTAAATTCATAATTTCCGTGGTTCCAGTCCAGATCTCTCCAAGCCTTGAATCGCGAAGTATTCTTTCAATGGGATAAACTGTAGTATAACCAATACCTCCCATTACTTGCATCGCGTTATTAATAACCTTCCAACAAGCTTTAGTAGAGAATTTCTTAGATTCAGAAACTAATCTTCTCTGTAAAGCAGCTGGTGCTCCAGCATCAATCGTTCTTGCAGTATTTAGAACAATTGACCTCGCAGCATCTAAAAGTGTAATACTATCTGCTATTTTAAAATTGACGGCTTGAAAATTTTTAATTGTCTGACCAAAAGCTTTCCTTTTAGTTGAATATTTAGTAGCAATATGAAGACATGTTCTAGCTGATCCTAATGAGCCTGACGCGGTTGTAAGGCGCTCAGGGACCATCATTTGGTAAAAAATTGTACCTCCCTTCCCTTCACCCATAATGACATTTTCTTGAGGAACTTGAACATTTTCAAATTTAAGTCTTCCAGCGCCACCACCTCTAGTTCCTAAAAGACCATATAAATATTCCGTTTCTACACCTTTACTCCGATCTACGATAAATAAACTCAGTGAAGATCGAGGATCAGATTTAGAATCGAGGTTAGTTTTAGCATAAACTAAAAAAAAATCAGCTCCCTCAGCTCCTACAACAAAACGCTTCTCCCCATTTAAAATATAGTAATCGCCATCTTTTTCAGCCGTGCAAGTTGCACCAAAAAAATCAGAACCGCCTCTTGGTTCTGTTAACGCTTCTGCGGTATACTTTTTACCTTCACACATTGGCTTTAGGTATTTTAACTTTTGATCTTCAGAACCGAATAAGTTCATAGCTTCTCCAGTAATTATAGGAAGAGAATATAAACACGGTAAAGAGCTCCCCAATACACCTACTTCTTCAAGAGCAACAACCTCACACTCCCAATTTAAACCTCGACCACCAAATTCTTTAGGAAACCGTAACCCTATAAGATTTTTTTTACCAAGTTTCTGTAAGAACTCAGTTGGATAATTAATTTCTTCTTTATCCATTTTTTTAATTAAGGAGTGAGGAACATCGTTTCTTACAAATGAACGTACCTCTTCTTTAATCTTTTTGGCATCTTCACTTATTAAATAATCAAACATTATTGATTCTCTCTTAAAATTTTATAATGCTCAATAAAAATAATAGAAAGTTTAAAATTTATTAGTTTACAATTATTTAATTTATAATTAATTTGTACGGAGTATAGTATTTTAAAAAACTTAGAATCCATATTTAAAATTATTTAATTTAACAACAAGATGACTTAATTATGCTTGAAAAGACTAGACAAGGATATAAAGAATACCCAAATCCTTTTAAGGTGCTGGTTCTCGCCACTTTCATTGATAGGTTAGGGTTTTTTTTAATGTTCCCTTTTTTTGCATTGTATATGACCGCACATTTTAATGTAGGAATGATTGAAGTAGGAATTCTATTTTCTATATTTTCAGCAGGAAATATAATTGGTGGTACAATCGGAGGTGCGTTAGCCGATAAATACGGTCGTCGTACTATACTGCTTATTGGTTTGATCGGTAGTGGTGTAAGTAGTATCTTAATGGGATTAGTAGATGATTTGAATATTTTTTACATCCTCGCTGCATTTATGGGTCTAATTGGGAATTTTGGAGGCCCAGCGAGACAAGCAATGGTAGCAGATTTACTTCCCCAAGAGAAACAAGCAAAAGGCTTTGGTATTCTACGGGTGGCAGTTAATCTTTCAGCAACGATCGGTCCTATTCTTGGTGGATTTATAGCGAGCCAATCTTATCTATTTTTATTCATTGCAGATGCTGTAAGTAGCTTAATAACAGGTGTTATTGTATTTTTTGTCATTCCAGAAACGAAACCTGAAAAAAAAGAAGGTGAAGTAGAAGAATCAGTTGTGAAAACCGTGATAGGATACAAAGAAGTTCTAAAAGATTGGAGATATATGTTGTTTCTCTCTGTTTCTGCTATAACGGTGATTGTATATATGCAAATGAACGCCACATTGTCGGTATTTTTGCGCGATGTCCATGGATTTCCTACGGAGTATTTTGGTTTTTTGTTAAGTATGAACGCGGTGATGGTGGTAGTATTTCAACTTTGGATAACCGGAAAATTGTCCAAATATTCTCCTATGAAGGTGATGGCAATAGGGACGCTTTTTTATATGGTTGGATTTAGTTTGTACGGTTTTGTTTCGGAGCCATACCTCTTTTTTATCGCAATGGCATTTATTACAATTGGAGAAATGATTGAGATGCCAATTGGGCAAACTGCAACTGCATCGTTTGCTCCTGAAGATAAACGAGGACGATACATGGCAGTTTTTGGTTTCCATTGGGCGATTCCAAATCTGTTTGGAGTGTTACTCGCAGGATTGGTTATGGAGTACATCGGACCAAATTGGGTGTGGTATTTCGCAGGGATTCTATCTCTCTTTGCAACTGTAGGATTTTGGCTACTTCATGGAATTACAAAAGCTCGATTTTCAAAAGAGAAGGAATTACCAGATGAAAAAGTGTAAAAAATATGATTTCTTCATCAAATTTGCAATCATTATCTAGATTTGTAGAGAAAATATTTTTGATAACTTTTTTGGATGGGTTACTTTTAAAATCAAAAGAAGCTTGTCTTAGAAAATTACTTCATTAAGAGTACGAAATAATTATGTTTAGAAAAATAGGGATCGCATATAAAGAATATCCCAGTACATTCAAAGTGTTGGTAATCGCCTCTTTCATTGACATGCTAGGAGCGTTTCTCTTAATGCCTTTTTTTGCGCTATATATTACTAATCGGTTTGGAGTGGGAATTTCTTCTTTATCCATTTTCTTATTTAAGGAGTGAGGTACATCGTCTCTTACAAATGAACGTACCTCTTTCTTTATCTTTTTGGCTTCTTCACTTATTAAA
>JAGXNP010000088.1 GCA_019894885.1 Promethearchaeota archaeon
ATTGGGTCATGATGAGAAAAGATTGTAAGGAACACGGACACTTTAAAGATAAACTCTCAATCGATCCCGAAGAATACAAATGGAGCGAAAGTTTTACAGATGACATAGGATCCACTGTAGACAATTCCACTCAGCCTGAATATACTAGTTCAGGAATAAAGGAGTGTGCTGAAGGTTGTCCATACGATTGTGGCCTCTGTGAAAATCATAAAAGCGCACCTAATATATGTCTGATCGACATTACGAATCGCTGTAATTTAACCTGTCCAATTTGTTTTGCCAACGCAAGTGCGAAAGGGTATGTAGTAGAACCCACATTTGATCAGGTAGTGCAAATAATGGAACATTTCAGGTCAATGAAACCTATCCCGGCTGTGATGCTCCAAATATCTGGAGGAGAACCTACAATTAGAGATGATCTTCCAGACATCATCCGTAGCGGAAAAGAACTCGGTTTCACTGAAGTTATGGTTACAACTAACGGCGTGAGGTTCGCGAAGTCGATTGACTTTTTACAGAAGTGCAAAGACGCAGGAATGGATGCAATTTATTTACAATTTGATGCTACAGACGATCCAGAGGTTTGGAAAAAGATTCGTGGCGTTAATCTATGGCCGTTAAAGAAGCGCGTTATTGAAAATTGTCGAAAAATCGGTTATTTCGGTTTAATGTTAGTTCCTGTAATTGCGAAAGGCGTTAACGATCACGAAATCGGTAAAATTTTAGATTTTGCAAAGGATAATAGTGATGTTATTTCTGGTGTGGTATTCCAGCCAGTCGCACTTTGTGGGCGTATTAGCTTTGAAGAACTAATGGACTTGAGGTACACAACATCAGATCTTAAAGTAGCAATTAATAAACACACTAACAATGCAATTAAAAGATTCTTTCCTATCGCAACCACAGCAAAAATGACCCGTTTATTAGCGTGGTTCGATAACATGCCGGAATTTAGCATGACCAGCCACAAGGATTGTGGTTTCGCTACAATAATAATTGTCAATGACAAGAACGAATGGGAGTCTATTGACGAGTATTTTGATTCAGAAGGTCTAATTCGATGGTCAAACAAGGTTTATGACATGGTTCAAGGGAAAAAAATCCCAAAACCCACAGGGTTTTTAAAAGGTATAAATCTTGAAGATTTTGGAGCAGTTGTGGGCACCGTAGGAAAATTCATTGACGATATGACCGATTTAGGATATCGGCAAATGATGAAAGCTTATTATTTTGCTGGAGGAATTAAATTCGTAAAACATCCCGAAAAAGTCTTAACTAGTAAAACTTATCAAGGATTTGCGCGACTTATCGCTTCCCCGAACTTAGCAAGTGCCGCGAACTTCTTGCATTCCAAAAATCTGATGATTTCGGCTATGCATTTTCAGGACGCATACAACTTCGATTTGGACAGAGTTTGTCGATGCTTAGTCCATTATGGTGTAGTAGATCCTGAAGACAATACAAAAACTTTAGAAATTCCATTTTGTGCTATGAATACGCTACACAGAGAAAGACTTGAGCTTGCGAATGCCATTAAAGGCGAAGAAGCTAAAAAAGCAGAAGTTATTCAAGCTGAAATTAAGGAGCTTTTAGAAACCGTAAAAGAATAATCGTTTTTTTAAATTTTTATCTTGTTTTATTAGTTATTTCTTCTTCATTTTTTCGAAATTAAAGAATAGAGTACTAACAAATAGTATTTAAATTTAGACTCTTATTTATTAGATATATATTAAGAAGTAGTTGTTATTAGGATTTTATGGTAAACAATACCGAGATTATTGGGGAATATCGGGGAATAGTCAAAAACAGAGTGTTAACTGCATTATTACAGTCCTATATGGATAACTTAGATTACGATGGAATGAAATCAATTTTAAAAGAAGCAGGACTGTTGGAACTGAAAGATATACGAGATGTAGATCCCGAGGGAGAGATAGACTTTTTTTCGTTTAAAAAGATTATTTCTGCTCAAAACTGTTTACTTTACGATTCATCCCATTTATTATCTGAAATTGGTAGAAAGTTCTCATTTTATTTGTTCCCTTTTGGAAAAGTTTTTGAGGAAATTGTCGAAGATATAAATAACTTGATTATTACTAACTGGCAAGTTAAGATAGTGGAAAATAGTGCGGAAACCGTTATTATTCGTGTTGATAAATGTATTTTTTGTTCTGAGATTGGAGTTTCTTGTGAATTATTCAAAGGATTTTTAATTCATTCTTTAGAGAAGAGTTTATCTTCCGATTATAGGGTAATACCCTTTGAAACAAAGGAAAATATTAATAATCCTAATCATAATTCTTTTATTTTGAAATTAAGAATTGAGAAAACATTTAAATCTTAAAATAACGAAAACTTATATATATCAAAAATCAAAGTAGTTTTTGTAATTATTATTACAATTCAAAAAATCATAAATTGATTATTATTAAAATTGCCAGTAGAAGATATTTCCACAGAAGTTAAGGAATATGTATTCAAGATTACAATTCTCGGACAAAGTGCAGTAGGTAAAACTTCATTAATTAATCAATTTATAGAGGGCTCGTTCCAAGAGGACTATAAACCAACACTCGGGGCAAATATAATCCGAAAAGATGTTAACATAGAAGAAATCAACGCTAAAGTTCGATTAATAATGTGGGACCTAGCAGGTCAAGAGAAATACAATGTAATACGAAGCATGTATTTCCAAGGATGTGTTGGGAGTCTACTCGTGTATGATGTCACTCGTCAAGATAGTTTTGCTGCGATTGAATCTAAATGGCTTAAAGATTTCAAAAACTACGTGAAAAAAGAGGGCGCTTACATTTTAATCGGCAATAAAATCGATTTAGAAGAGCAAAGATCGGTAGGAAAAAAAGATGGTGAAAAATTAGCGATTGAGATCGGAGCCAGTTCTTTTATTGAAACTAGTGCTAAATTAGGAAAAAACGTAGAAAAAGCCTTTAAGAACTTAGTGTATCAAATTTTACGGAATTATGGAGAAAAAATATAATCATACTTTACATTCAAATTTCTCTCGTTTCATTTATTTAATTTTATTAACAACCTCTCAAATCTGTTTAAATAAGTAGTAAAAATGAAGGAATTAGCAGAAAAAGTAAAATGTGCTCCAAAATCAAAAATACGCGAACTTTTTAACCTTGCTGCAGGGAGATCCGATGTAATTAGCTTAGGAATCGGGCAACCTGATTTTTTAACACCTCAACCTGCCATAGAAGGAACCATTGAAGCGTTAAATAAAAATATCACCTACTACGCACCAACTAAAGGAATTCCCGAGTTATTAGAACAACTAGAGCAAAAATTGAAAACAGTAAATGGAATTGAGACTTCTTGGAGGGATAACATAATTCTAACAAATGGAGGTTCGCAAGCTCTTAATCTTGCTTTTGCTTCATTATTTAATCCCGGTGATGAACTTATATTATCTTCTCCAAATTTTATCTCATATTTTTATTTAGGTGCTTTTTTTGATGTGAAAGTAATTGAAGTAGAGAGAAGGAGTAATTTTGGACCAAACATCGATAAAATGAAAAACTCCATTACAGATAAAACTAAGGCTATTTTAATTAATTCACCTAACAATCCAACTGGTTATTCACTAAAAAAAAAAGAATTGGATGAAATCGTAGATATTGTAAAACAAAACGACTTGTACTTAATCTCAGACGAAGTTTACGAGAACTACCTCTACGACGACGCTCAGCATACTAGTCCAGCATCCCTTAAAGATATGTTTAACCGAACGATTACAATTAATGCTATGTCAAAATTATATTCAGCTACGGGATTTAGATTAGGTTATATCGCAGCTAAAAAGGAAATTATCGATATTATGGAGAAATATCACCAATATACCGTAGCCGGCACAAATCATGCGGCTCAATATGGATTTTTAAAAGCTTTGCAGATGGATTTAAGCTTTTTCGAAGAAATTTTAGTGAGTTTTGACGAGAGACGTTTATTAGCTTTTAATCGACTAAGCGAAATGGGATTCGAAGTTGTTAAACCAAATGGAGCATTCTATATTATGCCTAAAATTACCAAGTTTCACCTTACTGGAGCTGAATTCTCGAATCGAATTATGAAAGAACAAGCGGTAGCAATAGTTCCGGGCAATGTTTTTGGTTCTTACTCCGATAATATGCTCCGAATGTCATATGCAACAAAACTAGAAAAACTTATAGAAGCTATGGATAGGATAGAGAAATTTATCAGTAAAATTTAGAAATCAAACTAATTTATGCTCAGGAAGATAACTTTGTAAAATTGCGTCTGTTAAATGTTCTATTGCTTCGAAAATCTGTTCTATTTCAATAAATTCGTCTTTTAAGTGGCTATTTTTTAGAAAATCTAACTAGCGTTAAAATCATCTACATCAGTAGTAATATGTCAACCACTTTTATTATTCAGGATCAGGAGCAAAAACTGCCGTATGAACCAATTTTCCTATTGATTCTTTATTAATTAACTCTTTCATCCGTGATTTGACTTGTTTTTTATGTTCTTTACCTAAAATTTCTTTATAGTAGCTAGTCGCTCTTAATATGCTAAGGAAATACATGAATGTTTTATCAGGTACATTGTTATTTTGTAAAAGCACTTCTTTTAACTTATTAATAATCTCTTCACTCACATCATCATTGAAATTTAACACTGTAAACTTATATATTCTTGCTAATCTTACTCTTTTAAAAGACAAATTCATTAAGTTTAAAGACTCTAAATGCTCTGTGAAGAGTGGAAATAAATATTCACCTCTTTTTTTAAAAAAAAATTTTTTAAAATAGAATGAAACTTTTTTATTCGTTTCGAATTCTGAGATTAACGATAAAGCCCCATCAAGATAAGAGTCTCCCGTTGAAGTGGTATCAATTAAATTCATTCTAGATCCAATAATTTCTGCTTTCATTTTGATTATCAAATCCATTAATACTGCTCCATATATTCCCGCTTCCTCGATATATTTAGAATTTTTCGCTTTAAATAAGACATGCATATCGGAAACCAATAATGATGATAATATGATTATTCTCCCTCTCTTTTCACTTAAAACTTATAATATGATTATGAACTAAATAGATAATTTAGTATATAAACTTATTAAGACTGAAATTAAATAATGCTAATTATGTTTAATAAAAAACTGATAACGATATGGCGCTGGTAATGAAATTAATGTAGAATAAAAGCTCAAATTTTTTCGTATCACGCTATTTTTTAATCGTGCCACGCTATCCCCTATAATGTGCCATGAAATTATCCCGATCTAGTATCTTGACATATTATACGAAAGTATAAACCCTTCAAAAAAGCTCAAAAATCTATGGTAAGGTCTTCCATTGCTGCTTGATATTTTTTTATGTGTCCTTCCCAGTTTATCTCAATTTCTCTCATGGTCATTTCAATACGCTCGTGAGTACATTTTTTGCGTAATGGTTATTATGTAATCTCGCTATGTTATAACTGTTGCTATCTATAAAAAAATGAGTGATGCAAGGAGATAATGAAGCAATAGAAATGAATGAGAATTTAAAATATGGTATTAAGGAAAGATAAAAAATAGAAGGAATTGTACAAATTTCTTTTTTTCGGTGCTAGTGTGTTCCTTATTTATACAAATTGGAATCGCTTTCTTTAACTTTTTGGTCCTGGGCAAGTTGTTTCGCCAAAGTCTCGTATTTGTCAAGAGTGTCTTTTTGTAGCGTTGATCCTACCTTTGTAAGAGCGAACTCAAAATGTTTAAATTCTACAAGTTCAAAATCATCCAACTTTTCTCTTATTGCTTGCATGCCTGCTTCTCTACACAAGTTTTCCAAATCTGCCCCACTAAACCCTTCAGTCATTAAAGCTATGTTTTTCAAAGAAATACCTTCTTTAAGTGGCATATCTTTGGTATGAACGTTTAATATCTTGATTCTCCCATCGTAATCAGGTGCTACCACATATAATATTTTATCAATTCTTCCAGGTCGCAGAAGTGCGGGGTCAACCAAATCAGGGCGATTAGTACTAGCAACAATAACGATCCCGCTATTACTTTCCATGCCATCCATTTCAGTTAATAATTGGGTTATTACCGTGTCGTAAACAGCTGATCCTTTCCATCCTCCGCGATTAGCGGTAAGTGCTTCAATTTCATCGAAATATATAATAGAAGGGGCTAATTCTCTGGCTTTTGCGAATATACCCCTTATATTTTTTTCAGATTCACCAACCCATTTTGACATTAGTTCTGGACCTTTAACGGTTATAAAGTTCGACTGTGTTTCGCTCGCTACAGCCTCTGCTAAGAGTGTTTTTCCACAACCAGGGGGACCAAAAAGTAGAACTCCCCCAATAGGGCGAATTCCCGCTTTTTTGAATAGTTTTGGATGTATTAATGGCCATTCAATAGCTTCCTTTAACTCTTGTTTTATTTCATCTAATCCACCAATATCATCCCATGAAACTTCAGGAATATCTCTAAGATACTCTCTTAGGGCAGAGGGTTTTATTTCTTTGAATGCTTTTAGAAAATTTTTATCTTTAACAAATAATTTTTGAATAATCTCAATTGGTATTGGTTCGTCAATATTAATTTCTGGTAAAATATCTCTAATAGCATCCATAGCGGCTTCTCGAACGAAAGCCATGATATCTGCTCCAACAAACCCATGAGTGCCCTCAGAATAATAATTTATATCCACATCATCTGCAACTGGCATTCCTCGAGTGTGAATTTTAAAAATTTCATTCCTTGCGTTCTTATTTGGAACTCCAAATCGTATTTCGGTATCAAATCTTCCTGGTCTTCTTAAGGCTTGATCAATAGCGTCTACCCTGTTTGTGGCTCCAATCACGATCACTCCCTCTCTTCCTTTCATTCCGTCAAGAAGCGTAAGTAATTGAGAAACTACTCGCCTTTCAACTTCACCTGTGACTTCACTTCTTTTAGGGGCTATTGAGTCAAGTTCATCAATAAAAATTATTGTAGGTGCGTGCTTTTCAGCCTCGTTAAAAATATTTTTCAAGTTTCTCTCGCTATCACCGTAAAATTTACTCATTATCTCAGGACCATTAATAGTAATAAAATGGGTGTTTGCTTCTTGAGAAACCGCTTTTGCCATCAAAGTTTTTCCTGTACCGGGAGGTCCATAAAACAGAACTCCTTTTGGGGGTTCAATATTCAATCTTTGGAACAATTCGGGATGTCTTATTGGTAATTCAACTACTTCTCTAATCCTTTGAATTTCATCAGTTAAACCTCCAACATCATCGTAGGTAATAATTTCTCCGGAAATATTTAGAAGTGCGACTTTTTTATTGATTTTTATCCTTGTTTCCCGAGTAAATCTAACTACCTTGTCGATTGGTCTAGTATTAAGCACTACTAATCTTAAAGGTCCTAAAGATGCTCTCTTCGGAGTTCCTCCCATATTGAGCATTCTCATAAATCCATTCATGGGATTGCTTCCATCATCCGATTTAATAAAAGCCCCGGGAATATCTATCAAATCCCCAGCCATTACGGGTTTATCAATTAGTTTCCCCTTTATGGCATCTGCTTGCTTTTTAATGTCATAAATATCCTTAGTCGGTGCGAGTTCAATTTCTTTTGCGGGTTCCGCGTTAATGTATCGAATGGTAACGAATTCACCAATAGTAGATCCAAGGTTTAATCTTTGTATTCCGTCTATTCTTATAATTTTCTTTCCTTTATCTGCAAAACTTGCCACAATAATGCCCGCAGTTCTCTTCCTCCCTATGATTTCTATTATATCACCCGTAGACAATCCTAATCTTTCCATAAGTGATTGGTCGACATAACATAAACTTCTTCCGCTGCGACTAGATTCTAATCTTTCAATTCTTAATTTTGCTGATTTAGGCATTCCTTTATTATTCATTTTATTAGAAATCTTCTTTTTTATTTTGCTATTGTAAGAAAAATAATGGTACTTTATTTTCTTTTGTATTATTTAATATAACGAGTCATGTTAGTTCGACAAACCATTATTTAAAGTTATAATTTCTTATTTGGGTGAATAAATGCAATTCATAGGTAATTACACTTATATTTATGACTTAATCTAATAAAAATAAACCAAATTTTAGATTTGCTTCAATTCATCAAAACCAAAACAATACGCTATAGTGTCAAATTAAGTTAATATTTAGATTTTTTGCTAAATATCTTTTAAAATCCTCTACAATTGCTTTAGTATCAGATAAATTTTTCTTTTTTTTTTTTATATAGAATCTCCTATATTTTAATATATCATCTTTGTGAGAGCGATTTTGAGGAACAACTAAAAGCCTTCCCACATATTTTCGGGTAATAAGGTCTAAAGCTTCTAGGTTTGAGGAATGAAGTGATTTTCTAACAGTTGTTTTATCTATATTTTTTTTTAGATCTTCTGCAATTTCATTAATTAGCACTTCTATAAATTTGACTGGATCACTAGATTGAGTTGAATTATAAGTTTTCAATGGGTAATCCCATTTATATTTTTTAAAATTATCAAATTTATTGTGAATTTTTTGAATTGCCTTATTAGGGATAGGTTTACCCCTATTCTCATTGCGTTTCAAACATAGTTCAAGAGGTGTAGAGATATATATAATATAAAAATTTATGCCTAAATTATCAGCAATAGATTTCAAATCATGTCTCATACTTGTATAGTAGTTTAAATCGTCACTAATAACTATCATACCTTTTTTGAGGAATTTTTTCACATTTTCAAGTGTTTCTTCTCTTATGCGAGGCTCATTTTGAAAATCAAATTTTTTTGGCGATAAAATATCTCTTAATAAGTCTGGATCGATAATTTTAACCTCAGATTGAAAGTAGAGATTTAATTTTTTTTTAAATATATTAGCGAAAGTGGTTTTTCCCGATGCGGGTAATCCCACTAATATAACGAGAAAATTATTTTTAATATTCAATTAGCTCCTCTTCATTGAAAGTTCTTATAAGCTGAATTTTCTCATTCCTTGAATATGTCTTAATTTCTAACTCTCGCTTCATAGCAGTGCTTCTCTCTAGAAAAGTTTCAAAATACTTAAGTCTTATATTCTTTTTACCTCGACAAAATTTTGCACCGGTCCCCTTTTTATGTTCTTCTAATCTTCTTTGTAGGTTATTAGTATACCCCGTGTAGAATCTCTTTTTATTATTCTTCGCAATCGTTTCTAAAATATATACATAATAAAAGGACATAGCAGAATCACTATTTGTAAGATAATCTTTCAACTATTTATTTTTTTTGGCAAAAACATCGCATTTTATCCTTATTAAAAGAAAATCTAAAGATATATATTACAGATTTTGTGTTTATCAAATTAATCTACTAAAAATTAAATTTATTAATAAAAACTTTTATAATTTTTAATGGAAGTGTTAGGTTTTTCTGGTGATTTACTTTTCCTCTAGGTATTTGTTTGATTAAGTGGGATGAGGTTCTTGGTGGAAACATATACATGAAGTTTCCGGAACTTTTAGAGATTCCGGATAATGTAGTGCAACAAATCCAAATTTCACATAATTTTATTGAATCATACATTACTATTGAAGAGAAAAATTGGAACTCAATTTCCTATTATAACGAAAATAGAGAAATAATCATCGTATTAGTATTAGATAAGTACGATGATGGTTCAGATTATACTGTTATATTAGATGAATTTAAAAAAGAACTCGAGTTAGAACTAAACGAAACTGACCTTAAAAAACACTTGGAAAAAATCTATAACTTATCTTTAAAAGTGTTTAGAACAAGAGATGAAGTAATAGGGAAATTAAGTAATCAAGTCGCTCAACTAAAAACAATGGAGTATGACTTGAATAAACGGTTTGATAAGATAGCAAAAGCAGACCATCTTAAAGTAAAAAGTAAAATCCAATTCTTGTTAGCTGTAAATAGCGAGATGATGTATAAAGAACTACATAAATCGATTGAAACTAGTAAAAATTGGCTCGATAAAGTCTTAACAACTCTTACAAAGAACAAGATTATTGGATATAATGACACAAAGGATACATATTATCTTATTATTTGAATATCTTGAATGGCTGTTCTATAAAGAATTACATTATTAAAATGGTCATTATTTTTATTATTATTAATTTATAATTTTAATTTTTAATAGTAGCTGAATTGATAATGAACCTTTCAGAAGAAGAGGAACAAGAAGTTCTAAAAGTAATGAAATCTCAAATGCTAACACTATTACATGGTGAGTTTGTCAGAAAATTCGAAGAGGAATTCGCTCGTTATATCGGTGTAAAGCATGCTATAGCCGTCAATTCTGGTACAGCAGCACTTCACATAGCTATTGCTGCCTTAAATATTGGTCCTGGAGACGAGGTTATTGTCCCTCCTTTTACATTTATCGCGAGTGCAACTTCAATACTACACAATAATGCTATACCTATTTTTGCAGATATTGACGATAAATCTTATACCTTAGATCCCAACTCTGTAAAGAAAAAAATTACAGAGAAAACGAAAGCAATTATCCCAGTTCATTTAGCAGGAATTGGTGCTGATATGAGCGAGCTTATGGATATTGCAAGCGATAACGGAATAAATATAATAGAAGATGCGGCACAATCTATTGGAACGCGATGTTATAATAAAAAGGTTGGGTCTATAGGGCATCTCGGCTGTTTTAGCTTTTACCCCTCTAAGAATATAACTACGGGAGAAGGTGGAATGATTACTACCAATGATGACGAATTAGCTGAACAATGTCGATTACTCAGACATCATGGGGAACCAGAATGGTATGTGTATACTAGATTAGGATATAACTATAGAATGACAGAAATTCAAGGCGCTATTGGGAGAGTCCAACTAAGAAGAATAGAAAATTTTATCAGTATTAGGAACAAAAACGCAAAATATCTCTCAGAAGCAACTTCCAATTTGAAGGGTATTAATCCTCCTTTTGTTCCTGAATATTGTGAACCCGCATTTAATTATTGGATTGGAAGGCTAGAACCTGATGTATTAGGAATTACGAAAACTCAATTTCTCGACAGATTTCCAAGGAGTAAGGTTCTATATCCAAAACCTCTTTATAAAACAAAATTATTCCAAGAAAAAATTGCGTACTCAAAAGGATGTCCTTGGTCATGCCCTTTCTATAATAAAGAAATAGATTATAATGAAGTCAATTTACCAATTGTAGAGAAAGTAACTCAGGAAATTTTTGCTTTAGATATCCATCCTAAAATATCTAAGGAGACCCTTGATGAAAACATAGAAATAATGAAAAAAATTACAGAAAATTAATAATATAATTCTTTATTTTTATGAAGAAACTTAAAATCCACGTATATGGGATTGTTCAAGGTGTTTTTTTTCGCTACTCTACGCGTAAAGTAGCTCGTAAATTAGGGTTAACTGGATTTGTAAAAAATATGCCCGATGGAAGCGTGTATATAGAAGCTGAAGGTCCTAGTGATAAGTTAAAAGAATTACTAAACTATGTTAAAATAGGACCGGAAACTGCTGAAGTTGAAAAGATAGAATATGAATTCAAAGAGGCTAAACATAATTTTAAAGGATTTGAATACTCTATTTAATTATCTATGAGGATAATTATTTAAGATATTACCGGGATATTATTAAAGATGATAAATAATATTTCGATATTATAGATTATGTCATTGTCTTTAAAGAGGAATAAATTTCTCCAATTATTTCATAATATCAGCAATAGTAAGATTACACACAGAGGACCTTTAATTTTAAGATTGTACGGACTGTTAAATGAGTTAGAACTCGCTAACGAAAATCGTTTTATTC
>JAGXNP010000089.1:0-290 GCA_019894885.1 Promethearchaeota archaeon
GTGTTGATAGAGTGCTTCTATTAGAAATTGAGTATAACCCCCCGGTAAACAAAAAGCGTGGTCTATTCCTGCTTGAGTGATTGCCTTAACAACTAAATCTATAACTCTTGGCATCTTATAAGTTCCTTTTATTCTAATTAGATTTAATTATATTTTAAGTCATTTGAATTTATAATTATTCTTATATTAGATTTTTTTAATTCAGAAGAGAATACCAATTATAAGAGATTAATTAAATATAAGAGGAGATATCTTCAAATTTTATCTTATAAATCTCACTCCAAGTATCA
>JAGXNP010000089.1:300-11719 GCA_019894885.1 Promethearchaeota archaeon
TTAGGGACCTCCGCAATAATTAAAATATCGATATCACTAGCAGCTACTAAATTTCCTTCAATTATACTCCCAAATAGATATATCTGAGATTCTTTTAAAACAAGTTTAATGTTCTTGTTGATTATTTTCAAGTATTTCCTATGATTTTTAATCATTTCTTTTGTTTTAATCATTAAATCTAACATTTTCAACGATTTTTTTTATTTCTTCTGCAATTTTTATCGCTTCTTCAGCATCTTCTTTCTCATATGTAAAACTAAAATATCGAGTATTCAAGTAGGCACTTTCGAGAAATAGTAGAGCTTTTCGATCGTATTTAAAATCTTCATCTTCTGTTAACTTATATAATATTGCAAATAATTTTCTAATTGAATGAGTTTTAGGTATTTCTCCTCCTTTTTCAAGGATGATGGCTTTTGTTACAAGTTGAACAGATTGTTCAGTCATGAAACATGTTAAATCCCAATCTTCTTTTTGAAATCTCTCTTTCGCTCCATCTAAAAAATTTTTAGCTCGTTTTAAAAAAAGCTCTACTTCATCTTTATGCATATATAATATGATTATTTTCTAACTATATAATTTTACTTCAGTATCTAAGTTTAAAGATATTTCTATTAAAGATAAGGTTATAAAATTGATATTATATAGGCATAAAACTTAATTTAATTACATCTCTTTTTAACAAAAACTAATTTTAGATGTAAATTTTTAGAGATGTGAAGACTTATTAGTTCGATACCAGTAGATCAAGAAAAAAAATTCAATAAACGCCTTTTAATCATTTTCATGATTCAATTTACGGAAGTTTTAGGATTTAGTAGTGTTATGCCTATTATCCCATTTTTGGGGATCGCTTTAGGTTTGGATACCTTTCAAATTGGTTTGATTATTAGTATTTTTAGTATATGCCAGCTTTTTGCTAGTCCCGTTACAGGTAAACTTAGTGATAGATACGGAAGAAAACCTTTGCTTTTATTTAGTCAAACAAGCACTCTAATAGGATTTGTACTCCTGGGACTTGCCACTAATGTCTGGATATTAGTTGCAGCACGTCTTGTAGATGGCCTTTTAGGGAGTAATATGACCGTCAGTCAGGCATATATTAGTGATGTGACAAATCCAAAACAACGAACTAAAATGTATGGTTATTCAAGTGCTGTTTTTGGTGCAGGTTTAATTTTTGGACCCGTAATTGGTGGATTATTATCAACAATTAACTTTTCGCTCCCATTTTTCTTTGCTGCTGGTGTAAGTCTTTTCTCAATTATATTAGTATTACTATTTTTGCCCGAAACAATCACTAAAAAAGAGAATAAAGTAGATTTTAAGTTTGGAGATATATTTCCCACTAAGGAAGCTAAACGATTCTTTAAAACGCCTAAAATTCGAGGTATTTTAGTATTATATTTCGTTTACAGTCTCGGATTTTTTCTATTTATTACCACATTTAGTTTATTTTCTGAAAAACAGATTAATGTTGGTGTCCAAGAGGTTAGTTTTTATATGGCCTGGATTGGAGTGCTTAGGGTCATTTTTCAAAGTGTTCTCATCAATCCAATATTGAAGAAGGTTAGTGAAAATAAAACTTTAGGAATAGGAGTGTTTGCTATGATTTTTACGATGGGTTTTCTTATCTTTTCTAATACCTACTGGATTGTATACATTCCAATTTCGTTTTTAGCTTTTGGAACAGGTGTGACTCGCCCCATTCTCACGAGTAAGTTAACAAAGGCCGTTAAAAGGGAAGAAACTGGTAGTTTACTTGGTGTAAACAATGCGTTAACTAGTGTAGCTCAGATAATATCCCCAATTCTTGGTGGAATAATTTTACTATTTCCCCTGACACAAACTCTCCCGATCTTATCAGGCAGCATACTCGCACTAATGTTTCTTTTATGGCGATGGGCATTAGTTAAACCTTTTCAAGGAGAAAAAGAACAAGTAATAAAATCAAAAGAGCAGGTTAAAAATTAAAAATAATACCCTTTTTTTTCCCGATTCCCATTAATATCACCGTAATACCAAGGTAATATTAGCATATACATGTTTAATCGTGAAACTCAGCTTTCACGAAGATTAAAAAAAAATGTATAAAAGATTAATCCAAATAACAGACAATATCACGAAATACATTGATATTGCTCATGGATAGAAGGATATAACTAAAATTCTAGAAATCTAATTTTAAATCAAAAATTACTTTATCTTATCATTTGAATACCTTTTATATATCCAATAAGAGAAATTTAAGTATTAGGAATTCTATGAAATCTTAAAAAGTATTTATATTCTAAAAACACATATTACCAAAATGGTCGAAACCTATGGCTATACAAATAACTAAAATGATTTTGTACGGCATCCTAAACGCCGTTCTCTACATTGCTCTACCACTGGTTCTATTCGAAGTAGTCGCTATGACGGGTCTTATGACTTTTAGTCAAGAGTTTAAAATCTCTCTAATAGTAATAGGGATTATAGGTGTTGTTTTTTCAATGTTAAGGCATGCATTTCCTAAGGACACATCAGCAAATCGCCTTATAGCATTTGGCTCAACTGTTTATTCTGGCTTCTATCTGTTTTATCTTTTCGGTGGATTTACACCAGGAGTTCAATTAGGAACTTATTCAATAAGTTTGCCTTCTCTTCAAGTACTCCTGGGTTTACAAGTAATTGCTTGGTTATTTTTAGGTTCTTCAGGATTAAGAGCGTTAAAGTATTTAATCGAAGCAGTTGAATTACGGAAGAATAAAGAATATCGCGTGAAAAAGAAATTTAAGCTTAGTAATTTTTTTAAAGTATTAGGTACGATACTCAGTCTAATAATATTTGGGTATCTTGGTAGCATCGCTTACAGTGGGTTGAATCTTGATTTTAATATCCATCCTACTTTTGATTTTAATCACGATCCAGGCGCTGATCTTCTAAGTTTAAACGACGATACGCTTAATATAACTGTTACTTTTGATCTTGATAACCAGGGACTTTATGCAATTTATGATGTTTATATCGACGCAGTATTCAATACAGTTACTAGTACAAATACTTCAGCACTTCCAGAAGGTGTGAAAATTGGAGAATCTTTAAATAACTACTTTAGTACTTTTCACTCTTTTACAAATAATCTTGATAACAACATAACTATTGTTATGGATCCAACATATATTCCGGGTTTATTGACGACAGATGCGTCTTTGGCTCTTATAATCTCGTTTACCACCCTCTACGCCGCAATTCTTATTAGTTTAGATATAATGATTGATGTTCCATGGACCCACTTAATCTAATTTCTTAAATTTTCTATTTATTTTTTTTAAAATTGTAAAAACTCATCAAAGCATATTCTTTCTTGAGGTATTAATTTTTTTTAGCCAATCAGTTTAAATTTGAAATAAATTTATTGAATAATATGAACGACGAGGAACCACCAAGACCTAATGGATTACTGGAGAATTCTATAGCACCTATGTTTGATACAAAAGACATCTACGGAAAAGAAATGAATTTGGAAAACTTGCTTGAAGAATACGACGGAGTAATGATTGATTTCTTTCGGGGAAATTGGTGAAGTCATTGTAAAAAGCATTTATATCTACTTACAGAAAATATTACGGAATTTGAGAGCAGAAATATCAAGTTGATATCAATCGCAAGCGATAGCGAAAGACTTCTAAAGAAATTTAAGGAAGAAAATAATTTTGCTGTTGATATTATCTCTGATCGTGGAGCAAGAATCGCAAAAAATTACGATGTTTACTGGTTTGCTCCCGGCGGAGGAGGAACTTTGAACATTAAACAAGCGGTACCAAGCAAATTTCTGATAAATAAGGATAGAAAAATAGCATGGACATACATTGGCAAAGATAAGACAGACAGACCTTCAATAAAAATGATGACTACCATAATTGATGAAAAATTATAAGCCCCTTTATGGATGACTCATGTATAAAAATTGTTGATACTTGGGGACAACCTTGCTAAGGTTGGGGTATTTTATTTTTTTTTTAAAAATGATAAGAAGTTATTAATAGGTATAAAATCCTTTCTTCGTTTTTTGTCCAAGATTACCATTATCAACTAGATCTTTTAAAGCTTGAGGAGGTTTATCATCTTCTAAGCCACTATTTTTATAATAGGACATTTCAATATCATAAATCACATCCAAACCGATTTGGTCCATAAATTGGAAGGGACCTATTCCCATACCTGTGAATATTCTCCACGCTTTATCGACTTCTTCTAAATCAGCATATCCTCCTGCCCATATTTTCATACTTTCTTTTTTAATAGCTCGCCATACTCTATTAAACACAAATCCATAGCATTCTTTTTTAACTATTAGAGGTGTTATATCAATACTCTCAACCCATTTTTTACCTTTTTCAAAGGTCTCATCACTAGTTTTGGTTCCTCTCATAATATCTGCCATTGGCATAGTAATAACGTTATAAAAATGGATATTTAATAATTTGTCTTTTCGAGCTACTTCATCCTCTAATTTTGAGACCGGTATTGAGGAACTATTCGTCGCAATAATGGCATTAGATTGAGCTGCTTCATCAATTACCTTAAATATTTCTCTTTTTAATTCTAATATTTCTGGAACTGCTTCGATAATTAAGTCTGCGTCTTTTACAGCGTCTTTAATGGTTTTATGTGAAGTTATTTCTCCTGGTGTTTTTTTTCTTCTCTTTAATTTTCTGGAGAATTTTTCTAAATCTTCTACATTTGTATCATAAAGACGTATAGTATATTCTTTTAACGCTGTTCTTTCAGCTATTTGCTTACCTAAATAGCCAGCGCCTATTATAGAAATAATTTTTATTTCTTCACTCATCGATAATCATTATTTAAATTGGTTTTGATAATTTTATTTTGAACGAGATCATATAATAATTTAATTAAACTAAAATTGAACTTGTGATTTAGATTGATAGAAATAGAAGATTTGAATAGTGTCTTAATAATTGGAGCAGGTACTATGGGGCATTCAATAGCCCAAGTATACGCTCAAGCTGGTTTTGAAGTAGATCTCGTGGACACACATCAAAAGAAACTAGACCATGCTTTAGATTTGATCAAGTCAAATCTTGCGGTATTGGCTGAATTTGATAGAGTGCAAAATGACGAAATTCTCTCAATAATCGAAAGAATACACCCAAAAACTGACTTAAAGGAAGCTGCAAATGAAAAAATGTTTGTATTAGAAGCAGTAAATGAAAATCCAGATTTAAAGAAGCATCTGTTTAATCAACTCTCTGAATTTTGTCCTGAGAATGCAATATTAGCAAGTAATACCTCAACTTTAGATATCTTTACAATTACTAAAAGTATTAAAAATGTTCACCGTATAATTGCCCATCATTGGTTCGCTCCACCACATATAATCCCACTAGTCGAAGTTGTACCGAGCAAAAAAACATCAAATGACACAGTAGAATTTTCTATTAACTTATTAAAAAGAATTGGAAAAGAGCCAATTGTAATTGATAAGTTCCTTCCGGGGTATATAGTGAATCGTATTCAAACTGCCTTATATGGTGCTATGTATGAACTACTAGCTAGGAATATTGCTACACCAGAACAGATTGATCTTGCTATCAGGACAACTTTAGGAATTAGATTACCAATTGTGGGTATCGCACAATCTCAAGACTTTACGGGACTTGATTTAGTATGCGATATTCAGACATCGAAGGGTGGTGTATTACCATTGATTCAAGAGAAAGTAAATAACAATCAACTTGGGGTAAAAACTGGAAAAGGATTGTTCGATTATCATGGAATAAGTGAGGAAGATATATTGAAAAAACGAGATAGATTATTCCTACGTCAACTTGAATTCCTTGAAAAATTGACCTCCTTTAAACGTATCTAATGTTATCTTTATATCGTTGAAAGTATTAATAAATCTCCAAAATTTTTTGATAAACAAGGATCTACATTTAAGTCTAATTAAGCTAATTGCTCCATAAGTATATATTCAAGTTTATATCCACTAGATTATAATTAAAAGATACAAAAGTTTATCTTGAAAATTAATTTTTAACAGAAAAAAAAATGGACTCTTCAAGGAGTTTAGATTAAAATGGTGGAAAAAAAATTAGCTTGGTATGAAGCAACAATTATTAAGGATATGATGGGATTAATGGGTGGCAGAGCTCTAAGAGGAGGGATGTCAACCTATATTTCATCTAAAATATATCAAGGAAAAGCCTCCCTACTTCGAGTAGCTCATTTACTAGAGGCAACAATTGACAAAGAGGATAGACGAGCGCTAATCATAACGGATTCATTTACTCAAAAATTCGCTAAATATATAACAGAATATCTTGATTTAATTGAAATGGAATATAAAATTTGGTCTGGAGTAGAACCGGAAGTACCAATTCAAACTATTTATGAGGGTGCTAAAATTTGCGAGGAATTTAAACCGCAAGTGTTAATTGCTATAGGGGGTGGCAGCGTAATGGATACTACAAAAATGGTAATGGTCAAGTATGAAAAACCGGAAGTAAATCTTTTTATGATTCTACCGTACTTTGGTTCCGTAGGATTGCGAAAGAAAATGAAATATTTTATAGCAATCCCTACAACATCAGGGACTGGTTCGGAGGTAACTCAAGTTGCTGTAATTACTGATACGGATCGAGACCCTCCAAAAAAACTTGAGGTGTTAAGCGATGAGTTATGTTCCGATATAACTATTTTATTTACGGATTTTGTAAAGGATTTGCCTCCATTTCTGACTATGGCTACCGGATTAGATGCCCTTTCCCATGCCCTTGGAAGCTTTGTATCGAATTGGGGTAGCCCCTATGCTGATGCAATGAATTCAACAGCAATAGAAGAAATACTAAAATACCTACCACGCGCATATAAATACGGTGCGAAAGATATAGAAGCGAGGGAACACATGCAAATGGCTTCACTAATGGCAGGAATAGGATTTGGTAATACAACACCGGGAATAGATCATGCATTAGGACATAGTTTTGGTAAAATTTTTAACATTCATCACGGACTTAGTGTTGGGTTGTTCACGGTTTATTCTGTTGCCTTTCAAGCAAAAGTGACAGATAGGTGGCAATTATTATGCCCCATTTTCAATGTTCAGGTTGAAAACAAGAGTAGAGAAGAATTACTTAACGAATTTCTTCAAGCTATAAGAAATTTTATACAGTCTCTTGATGCACCGGTATGTGTAAAAGATATGAAAAATCATGTAATTACTAAAGAAGAATACTTCGATAAACTTGATTTATTGATAAATTATGCTGCTGACGATGCAGTGTCTCTAACTTCTTTTCGCTCAATGAGTGAAAAACTATTTAAGACCATTTTTGAATATGCGTGGGATGGAAAGAATATAGATTTTTAAAAACATAAGGTATGAGGGAAAAAGATGAGTGAAAATTTAATTGGTTATAATGGAAAAATAGCATATGTTAATTTAACTGATCAAGCGGTTGATGTTAAAGATTTAGAGCCTCAAATTGCTAAAGATTATCTTGGAGGTACGGGATTAAGCGCGAAAATAACGTATGATCTATTATCAGAGAATGATTACGGAACTTTAAAAAATAACCCATATTCAGAAATAAATCCTCTGATTTTTGCTACTGGTCCTGTAACAGGAACGATAAGACCATCTTCAGGAAGATATACAGTGACCGCAATATCACCTCTTACAGGGATTTGGGGGGAAGGCACTTCTGGGGGCTATTTCCCTATTTCATTGCGAAACAGTGGTTTCGATGCGATAGTTATAACAGGTAAATCAAAAAAACCTATATATCTCTACATCCACGACGAAACTATTGAATTTAAAGATGCTGATGATATTTGGGGCAAGGATGTATACGAAAGTCAATCAATTTTGAAAGAAGAGATAAATAACGATAAGATTCGGGTTGCTACTATCGGTATTGCAGGTGAAAATCTTGTAAAGTACGCAGGAATAATTAACGACGAAGGACGCGCTATAGGGCGATCTGGAATGGGTGCTATAATGGGATCAAAAAACTTGAAAGCAATAGCAATACATGGAACTAATAGAGTTCAAATCGCAGATAATACTATTGGCAAACAGTTATTAAAGGAAGAAGCAGATGTTAACCGGAAAGACCTTCTTAAAACATTGGTACCTTTTCTCTTCACGTTATATGGTACAAACTGCTATTTAGACATGGGAATGGCTTTGGGTGACACGCCAGGATATTATTTTACTAGAAACGAATTTTTTGCAGATAAACTCACGGGAAAAACATTGAGGGAAGAATATCCCGTTTTGGATTACGGTTGCGCGGGTTGTACTATGAGATGTGGCAAAACAACCATTGTAGAGCACGAAGGTAAAGAGATTAAAGTAGACGGTCCAGAATACGAATCAGTCGCTGCTTTTGGACCTTTATGTGGTTTATTTGATTCCAAGAAAGTGATTCTTTCCAATCATAAGTGTAACGTCTACGGTTTTGATACAATTTCAAGTGGAGTTTCTATCGCATTTTTAATTTATTTAATAGAAAATAAATTAGGAATTGAGAAGATTAAGCAACATTTAAAAGATATTGAAATCGAAGATATAAAATGGGGAAACGGAGATGTAATTTTAATATTACTCGATAAAATTGCTAAAAGAGAGGATATAGGTAACGTTCTCGCTGATGGCGTACGAACAATGGCTAAGGAGTTCAGTGTTGATCCTGAATTAGCTGCTCACGTAAAAGGTTTAGAAATGCCAATGCACGATCCAAGAGCATTTGCTGGACAAGCGTTAAGCTATATGACTTGCTACATGGGGGCACACCACACTAAATGCGATTGGTATGGCGCTGAGTTATTACTCTTCAAATATCCAAAGATTCGGGTAAAACCAGGTGATAGAATTTCAATTAAGGGTAGAGAAAAAGGAGTTATTAGTTTACAAGATTTACGAGCAATTGATGATTCAGCCGTTAATTGTAATTTCCTAAACCCCGCACTCGACCATATTATTAAATATATTAACGCTGCGACAGATTTTAATTATAACAAGAAAACCTTGATGCTTGTAGGAGAACGAATAAATACTCTCAAAAGGCTTATAAGTTGCAAACTAGGAACAACTAAAGAAGACGATAAATTACCTAAGCATCTTCTAAAAGAATTAAAATCTGGTAAAACAGAGGGAGTAAAATTAGACTTAGAAGGGAGTTTAGAGGAGTATTATAAAATTCGGGGATGGGATTGGGAGACTGGATGGCCTTTAAAAGAAAAACTCGAAGAACTAAATATACAATAATTTATTTCTTTCCTTATTTTTAATTTATTTAGCATTCAATTTTACAAATTAATTCTTCTTTGTATCCGATAATTACTTTAGTGAGTCCTTCTAGCATCTTATCAGTTTCATCGTCCCCTGTATCAATTCTCAAACATTTTAGACTCTTAATTTTATCATCAGTTCCAATGATTATAATATTATTTTTGCCTACTCGTCTTAAAATTTTAGGCGTAAACTGTTTGTTACCCCTCCCAAATACGAATCCTTGCCCCCCTATAGGACTTACGATGATTTTCACATTTTGATATTTGTCTAGCAGTTCAACTATACCACTTTCATTTAAATCTTCACCTACAAGAGATTTGTTATAAATAGCATCAACACCAAGTAATGATTTATCTAGATTTAACTGGTCTGTAATCGATTTAACAGTCGTGCCAGGTCCTAATAAATATAAAGTTTCTTCTTCCATTGTTTCAATAATCTGCTGAGCTATTTCGAACTTGTTTTCTTCAATACTCCTTCCAACCTTGGAATTATCTTTGGCGTTCTGAATAAGGTTCTGAATTTTTGGAACTACTAAATAACCATACAATTTTGATACTAATCGATTATCTCTAAACGCCTCTTCGTCGATATCTAGTACTTCTTTTTCTAGCGTATCTGTTGTTTCTTCTATGAACTTATCTACGATTTGGGCAGCAGCTTTAGGATTTAGCGCGAACACGGAGCTGAACATTTTCACTCCCGATGGAATTGCAACCACAGGGATGTTTAATTCAATTGCGTCAAAAATATCTCTGGCCGTTCCATCTCCGCCACAAAAAACAAGTAAATCAATACCCTTCTTAACCATAAGTCCTGCAATTCTTTTTGTATCCTCTGCCGTTGTATTCTCATCAATTTCTCCCATACCTTCAAATTTAAAATCTTTATCCTTTACATAGTCTTCACCCATTTTACCAGGAGCTACAATCAATAAAATATTCTCTTGGTTTTTTATATTAATTAAGAAATTTTCTACTCTTTTTGGTGTAATCGGTATAGCACCCATTTCTATTGCCTTTTTACAAATGTCTCCATCAGTTCCTTTTAGTCCTACACTACCGCCCATTCCTGCGATTGGATTTGCTATAAGTCCAATTTTTTTCATATTATTATTTTACCTTGAAATATGGTCGGGGTATTTTCACTTATGCTTTGAATTTAAAAGTTTATTTCACATAACAAACAATATAATTTAGGATTAATCTTTTTTAGAATTTTGAATTAATAAATGAATTTCTAATCTGTTAAAAGCTTAGAAATTAGCAAAAAAGAGCAATATTCAACTAATTTAAAGTTAAAAATTGGGTAGGGTCTATGGAATACTGGGATAAAAGGTTTTCAGATGGTGGAAAAATCTGGGGAGATAAACCTAGTAAGACCGCGATTTACGCTCTTAAGCTTTTCCAAGAATACTATCTCCACAAAATTTTGGTTCCAGGTGCTGGTTATGGTCGAAATACAAAAATTTTTACAGAAGCTAATTTAGAAGTCGTTGGAATTGAATTTTCAGAAACTGCTATTAATATCGCGAAAAGTTTCAACCCAAAGACTCAATTTTTTCAAGGGTCAGTATTAGATATGCCATTTGATGAAGAAAAATATGATGGGATCTATTGTTCTAATGTATTACATTTATTTCTAAAAGGCGATCGAATCTCATTCTTGAAGAAATGTTATAAGCAATTGAGGACTAAAGGTTTTGTCTTTTTTGTAGTATTTTCCGATAAGGAGAGAAGTTTTGGAAAGGGAAAACGAATTGAAGAAAATACTTACGAAAGTAAACCCTGGAGACCAACTCATTATTTCACAGAAATTGACTTAAAAGAACATTTTAAGGAATGTTTAGTAATAGAGACTGGATTGATGGAAGATAAAGAGAATCATGGAGAATTAGGTCCTCATACTCATATACTAAGATATATATTTGCTCAAATCAAATAAAAAAAATCCTCTTTATCTCTTTCATATGGTTAAAATAATTTATCAATTTTAAAAAATTTAAAATGTTAACGAATATATAGGACACAATCCTACTGTTAATCTTCCACTATCATTTTCTGAAAGATATCATTCGTCTTTAAAATTTATTCCTTTTTAATTTAAAAT
>JAGXNP010000008.1:0-31182 GCA_019894885.1 Promethearchaeota archaeon
GTTACAAACAGCTCAAAAATTATATGAAGAGGAAGTACCTAACTTCAAGAAAGAAGATATGGACAAATTTGGTGTAAGAGCCCATAACTTAACGGTTAAGAATCAAGAAGCCGGTTGGTTTAAAGGCGAAATTATAGGTATTGAGGCTCATGTCGAAGGCAATATAGAAGAACCAATGCTGGTTGAAAAGGATTTAGCTGCGAGAAAATCAAGCCTTGAAAGCGTTGCTGGATTACGAAGATTATCAAAACCATTTTACTTGGAAAAAAATGGAGGTAGAGCAGCCTATAAAGAAAGGGAAGGTACTTCGGAGGGAGTAATAACTGCTGGAAATTCGTCTCCATTGAACGCAGGTGCTACTGCGTGCATTTTAATGGAAGCCGAGGAAGCAAAAAAGCGAGGATTGGAACCTATGGCAAGAATAGTTTCACTTGGTTGGGCTGGTGTTGATCCTAGTGTTATGGGTCGTGGTCCAGTGCCAGCAAGTGAAATGGCTCTAAAACACGCAGGATTAACCGCTGATGACATAGATTATTGGGAAATTAATGAAGCGTTCTGCATAGTTGCTTTAAACTGTATGAAACATTTTAACATTCCTGAAGAAAAAGTAAATGTTATGGGAGGATCAACTGCAATTGGACATCCATTAGGAGCTACCATGATAAGATTACCTGGTACATTAGCTCGAATTTTAAAAGATAAAAAAGCGAAATATGGGATTGCTAATGCCTGTATTGGTGGCGGGCAAGGAATCGCTACATTAATCGAAAATATTGATGCCTAATCAAATATTTCAATGTAAAATTTTTTTTTTTTCTATCCCTTTCTTTTTTTAAGACTTATTCTAGAAATATTTAAATAATAAAAAAAAACAATTAGTCTTACTATAATTTCTATAAAAAAATAATAGTAATTGAGAATGAAAAGTATGACAGTCTACAAATCAATCCAGCTAGTAGCAACAAGCGATAAAAATTGGTCCGACGCTGTGCGTGTCGCTTTCGATGAGGCTAAAAAATCGCTTCGTGGTATCAGAAATATTCAAATTATCGAATCTGATGTGAAAGTCAAAGAAGATCAAGATAAATTAATTTATCGAGTTCGAGTACAAATTAACTTTCAGATCGAGCGATAAAAAGAGTTTAGAATTATTTTTTCTTATTTTTTTTTTAATTTCTTCAAAATTTCAAAACCTATTAAATCTAAAAAATAATTTTAAAAAGAGTAATCGTTATGATTTTCATAGAATAATTATTTTGAAATCACAAAATAATATCAAACAATAGTATGGAAGGACTTCTAGAAACCTTTGGTGGTTACATTGTTGCCGGTGTCATAACTTTAGTAGTTCTTATAGCTTGTTGTGTTATAAATAATAGACTATTGAAGAAATAGCACCATATTTTATAATGGGATTAATAGTTTTAAATTAAATTCCTATTCCGTTTAAATTTAAATATTCCAATAATTCATCTAAGTATTCTTTATTAATAATAATGTAGTCTCCATCAATTTCACAGTTAAATTTATCTCCCCATTTAATCAAAAGTTCTATAAGTGTCTCCTTACTAATTTTTAAAATTTCTTGGATCATATCTATTCGAATTCGTTTAGAAACTTTAAGTAAGGAGATCAATTGTTTAACAGAATCTTTTTTTTTTTGAGACTGATTGTCCTTATTTGTTTCGTTATCTAGATTTTGTCTCACTGAATTAAGAGCGTGCATTGCATATATATAATTAGGATCAATTTCTAAAGCTTTTTTGTAAGCTTCAACAGCTTTTTGAAAATCTCCGGTCGATTCGTGCAGCAATCCTATGTTATAATAACCGTGTTTATAATTTGGATTAACTTTAATCGCTGTTTTGTAAGCATCCAGAGCATCTTCAAAACGGCCTAAATTATAATAGGAGATACCAAGATTATAATACGCTTTGTAATTTGCGGGCTCAAGTAAGATTATTCTTCTAAAAAGTTCCATTGATTTCTCGTATTCTAAAACAAACTCATCATTGAGGTATCCTCCGTATGAAAATAAAGCCCCTATTAGTGTTTCTTTAATTTTTTCAGAAGGATTATCATTGTATAAAGCTTCCAAAATCTCTATAGCTTTTGTATAATCTTCATTTTTCAATAACTCTTTCACTTTATTAAGGAGTTTATCTATATCTACCAAAATTTTTCACTTAGATATCATTTTCATACCAATAATTTTTAGATTTTTTAGCCCCAAATTTCATAACTAAGTTTCTTAGAGCGCTATCTGAATCTTGGCAAATTAAAAATACCTTATCTAATTTAAGAGTTCTTTTAATATACAATTTCAATTCTCGAATTATTTGTTCTTCAATTCCCTTTCTATAAGAATTTTCCTTTTTAGTTAGAACTTGGTGTATAAGAGCTCTAGTATTACCTAAATAATCTTTAATCAAGGTGTAGGTACCCCAACCTACGATTTCTCCTTCTTCTTTAGCAACTATCATAGAATTTCGATATTGGAGGTCTAAAACTCTTATATTTAACTCTTTTTCAAATTTATTCCAATTTGATAGGAAATAAGATTTGTTTTCAATAAAATCTTCAAAAATTTCTTTAAGTACTTCTTTATCTAATCGAGGATCGTATCTATCTGTCGTAATCATAATTTAACACTATGTAATGAAATATATATTTTTTTAATCTGCTGATAATTCTGTTAAAGATTAATAGTTTTATATTTTTTTTTCTTTACAGTCTTAATTAATCTTTAATAACTCTCTTTTTTATATTCAAAAACTTAAAAAATATTAAGATGAAAAAGGAAACCGAGAAAGTATTAATACCATTCAAGAAAATTAATAATGATGTTAAACTTCCTAAACGCTCAAAGAAAGGAGATGCGGGAGCAGATGTTCAAATTTTGGGTTTTAAAAGGATATTAATTGAAGGGGGTAAAAAAGAATTAATTGAAGTTAACTCCGATACATATGTGCTCAAACCTCTAGAGCGTATCGGGTGTCCATTGGGTTTCGCTACAGCAATTCCTGAAGGGTATTACTTTAGAGTAGTTCCTCGCAGCGGATTAGCGTTATGGGAGGGAATTTCAATTGTCAACACTCCTGGGACTATAGATTCTGGTTATAGAAACGAATGGATGGCTATTGTTATAAATCTTTCAAATAAAGATGTAGTCTTGAAGAGAGGAGATCGTATATGCCAAATAATTCTTGGTAAAATTTACGATTTTGAAGTTGTTGAAACAGATAAACTACCTGATTCTGAAAGAGGATTAGGTGGATTTGGTTCAACGGGAAAATGCTGATATACCTTTAAACTTAAATGTCTGGAATTTGAATTAATATTATGGTTGAACTTTCAGTAGAAGAAAAATTTATAATTGAAAATTTAAAAGAAAACGGCGGGGAACTTAAATACAAGGAATTGCAAACGCTCTGCCAAGAGGAATTTGAAGGTGTTAGGTTAATCTTGAAAAAATTAAAGGAAAAACAGATTGTCAGTTATGAGGGAGTAATCCCAGAGTATTCCGCGGAAATTCAACTTAAAGACAACTATTAGTTTAAAAATTATGTTGATTTGAACTTCGCTCTAATTTTTTATGTGATATTTGGATAGTAGTTTTTATGTAAAACCTATATTTTAAGATTAATTACTAAAATTAAATAGGTTTAATTGAAAAACTCAACACTTTTGCCTAATTTTGACTGAAAATAATAAGATTGAGCCATTTAACGATCATTTTCTCAATTCCTTCTTAAACCCAAGAAGTATAACTGTATTTGGAGCAAATAACAACTTACTAACTACGATGGGTTCGATGCAGCTTCGAAATATCATTGCTGGAGGGGGAGTTGATGATATTTATCCTGTTCATCCGCGCTTAGATAAAATTCAGGGCTTTAAAGCTTATAAATCTGTATTAGAGCTTCCTGTTACGCCTGATCTCGCATTTCTAATATTACCTACAAGAGTTGTTCCTCAAGTTATGGAAGAATGTGGAGAAAAAGGAATTAAGAATCTCTTAATAACTTCTGGTGGATTTAGAGAAATTGGTAAAGATGGTGTTCAGTTTTCACAAGAAATTGATAAGATTGCTAAAAAATACAAGATAAGGTTTATTGGTCCAAATTGTTTAGGATTATATAACGCTTGGTATAGGTATCCTGAAAAAGAAGACGCTTACATAAACACTTTTTGGCCTTACGCTGTTCCAAAAAAAGGTAATATTTCTATTATAAGCCAATCCGGAACAATAGCTGCTCAAACTTTTTGGCACGCAAAAGAGATGGGAGTAAACATTGGTAAATCTCTTTCTGTTGGAAATGAAAGAAATATCGACATGGTCGATTTCTTAGAATATTTTAAAAACGATCCTCACACTGGCGTTATCGGACTCTACATAGAGGAAATTAAGCGGGGTAAAGAATTTATTCAATTAGTTAAGGAGATAACTCCAAAAAAGCCTATTGTAGCTATATACACAGGAGGAACTAAAGCAGCAAATAGATCCATTAAAAGCCATACTGGTTCTTTAGGGGGGGATCAAAAGATTTATGACGCTGTTTTTAAAGAAGCTGGCATAATTTCAACAAATTATATCACAGATTTTTTATACTATCTGAGGACATTATCCTTTGCTCAAAAATACAACATATTTATAAAAGGAAATAGGGTGGGAATTATTACTGATTCTGGTGGAAGTGGCTCAATGATGACAAAATCTTCAGAATTATATGGATTAGAGGTTCCAGAATTTTCTAAACAACTAAAGGATGATCTATCGGAATTAATACCTTTTACTGCCAGCGCTAAGAATCCTATCGATGTTACTTTCGATGCAAACTTTCTAAATATTTTCTACAAATTTCCAAAAATGCTTATGAAATCGGGAGAAGTTGATAGTATTATTGTTTGGGGTGTATTTGATTTCGACGATGTTATAGAGACTATTGAACAATCGGGAATGAAAATCGATGAAAATATAAAAAATATGGGTACTATGCTTGATCGAACTATTTTAAGACCTGTTAGAAGCCTAATGAAAAAGTATTCTATTCCTGTTTATTTTTCTGGACCCTTTCCATACAGATTTCCATGGTTTCAAAAATTCATATCTTATGATTTACCTATATTTGACTTTTGGGATGCTCCGCCTAAATGTTTGAAGATTTTATATGAATATTCCCAGTATCGCAGAGATCATTCCTAACAGTTTGTTCAAAATCTGAAGTCTTTATCAAATAAACTTTATTATGTTCATTTAATAAAAAAGAATGGATTACTATATCTTAATCTAAAATTCGATCTAAGATAATTGAACACACATCAAGAATAAAGAGAATATTAAAAAGTATAAGTCTTATTATTTAAATAATCTAAAAAATGGAATTTAATGTAAAATTAGGAACAAAATAATTAAGTAATTTGACAGCCCCCAATAATAAAAAACTTGAGCATATATCTCATCAAGACAATTACAAATTGCTCTTTGATAATTTTCCAATTTCAATTGTTTTAATTGACTTAAATGGTCAAATTGTTGATATCAATTCTGCAACGGAAAATATTTTCGGATTCGAAAGAAAAGATTTAATCGGCTTTAAGTTTGCAGAATTGTATAAGCTTCCAGTAGCAGACAAAATGCCAATGAATAAAGGGTTTGATCAATTACTAAAGGGTGGTATTTTTGGTCCAGAAGATATTCAAATATATGACAAGCATAAAAATCTCATCTGGGTTAATGTGATTGCTTCTAAAATTGAGATCGATAAAAAGATATTTATCCAAATTTTAACCCAGGACATCAGTCAGCGTAAAATTTTAGAACAAGAAGTTGACGAATCAGAGAAAAGATATCGTGGTTTGTATGAGGCGTCTCCAATTTCACTCACAGTAACCAATAGTAAGGGAGTTATTCTTAATATTAATTCTGCTTCAGAAAAGATCTACGGATACACAAAACGAGAAGTGATAGGTAAAAAATTTACCGATTTAGGAATTTATTCTCCTGAGCAAATTGAGATTTTTAAAAATATTTATAAAGAAGCTTTAACCGGTAAAAAGATAGAACCACAAGATATTAAGATTAAGAGAAAAGATGGAACTCTCGCTTGGATTAACCTTCAGGATTCACTTAAAAAGATTAACGATGAGATTTTAATAGAAAGTATAGCCCAGGATATAACAGAAAGGAAATTTGCAGAAAAAAAATTAAGAGAATCAGAAGAGAAATACAGAAATCTAGCAGAATCTTTACCAGAAGTAATTTTTGAGCTCGATTTAAGTTTCATTATAACATATACTAATTCGATTGCATCCAAAATATTTGGATATACAAGTGAAGAACTTAAGAATGGTATGGGTATTTTTGATTTTGTACCACCTGAGGATAAAGAATTAATTCTGAAGCAGTCGAAACAAATATTTCGAGGTGAATATGTAAAACCTTTGCAAACTTGGTTAAAGAGAAAAGATGGAACATTATTTTTCGCATATATTCATGCAAGTCGTATCTTCAAGGAGAATTCAGTCTCTGGAATGAGATGTATTATACATGATATTACAGAATTGAAAAATTCACAAGAAAAGATTAAGGAATCGGAAGAGAAATATAGGCTATTATCTGAAAATGCCCAAGAATTAATAACAGTGATAGATAATCACTTAAAAATAGATTATATCAATGAGAAAGCTCATAAAAGATTAATGGGATATTCTTCAGAGGATCTTATAGGTAAAAATGCATTAGATTTAATCCATCCAGAAGATCAAGAATTAGTCATTAAAGCATTAAAAGAAAGATTCAGTTCAATTGAAGCAAGAATTAGAAGCAGTAATGGCAAATATTTCTGGATGGAAACATCTGCTGAGTTCTATAGAAATCACGATGGCAAAAATTATATTCTCACAATTTCAAGAGATATAAACGAAAGAAAGGAAACCGCTCAGAAATTAATTGAATCTGAAAAGAAATATAAAGAATTAGCAAACTCATTGCCAGAAATTATCTTTGAAATTGATTTAAATTTTAAATTAGCCTATACTAATACGATCGCTTCGAAGATTTTCGGATATAGTCATGAGGACTTCAAAAAAGGATTAAATGCGTTTGATTTCATTCGCGAAGAAGATAAAGCTGTAGTTATAAGAAATCTTAGCCTAATTTTTAGGGGTAAAACTGTCGATCCTTTAATTATACAATTAAGAAAAAAAGATGGAACATTTTTTTATGGAAGCATAAATGCTACGCCTATTTATGAAGGTACTAAGATAATTGGTATGAGGAGTATTATTCACGATGTTACTGAAATGGTAAAAGCTGAGGAAAGAATAAAAGAATCTGAACAACAGTTCCGTATAATTTCAGAGCAATCTTTGATGGGAATCTCTATTATCCAAGAAGAAAGAATTAAATATATCAACAGAACGCTCGCTCATATGCTTGGATATTCAATTAAAGAAATGTTGAATTGGGGTCAGGGAGAGTATTTTAAAACGATTCATCCCGAAGATAAGAGAAAAGTTATTGAGTTCGCTACAGAAATTGAATATCAGGATGATATCAAAGTTCAATATTATGAAGCTCGTGGGATTCATAGAGACGGGAGTACAAAATGGTTCGAAGTTTACCAAAAACATATAATGTTCCAGAATGAACCTGCATTCTTAGTTTCGTATATAGATATAACAGAAAAAAAGAAAGCTAAGGAGGAGTTACGACAATCAGAAGAGAAATATAGATTTCTTTTTGAAAAATCACCAGTTTCGATCTTATTAACCAATACAAAAGGTATAATAGAAGATTGCAATCCTTCTTTAGAAAATTTAATTAAATACGAGAGGAGTGAACTCATTGGAAAGAAATATGATAGCCTCTCTATTGTACTTCCTGAATATTTGCCCATTCTTTTTGAAAGATTAAAAAGGATTGCTAATGGTGAAATCATTCCCTCTATTGATATACAATTAAGGAAAAAGGATGGTAGTATCGTTTGGGTAAATATTGGTTCATCTTTAGTGAAATTGGGGGATGATGCTTATCTTTTGATAATGGTTCATAACATATCAGACACAAAAGAATTAGAGTTAAAATTAAAGGAATTAAATGAAATGAGAAAGGAATTTATTGATAGAGCATCTCACGAATTAAAGACTCCCATAACTACGGTTTATGGTGCCTATCAGTTGTTAGACTTGTTACATAAAGATAAATTCAATCCAGAACAACTTGAGCTTCTTGAAATGGCGTCTATTGGAACTAAAAGAATAAAAAAATTAGTTGACGATCTACTTGATGTGTCTTTAATGGAATCTAAATCGTATAAAGTTAATAAAAGTAGATCTAACTTAAGCAATATTATTATAAATTGCATCAAAGAAATGAAATATTTTAGCAATAAACGGAATCACGAAATAGATATTGATATTTTACCTGAACTTTACCTGAACATTGATGAGTCCCGAATTGAACTTGTATTTACAAATCTAATATCTAATGCAATTAAATATACTCCTTCTAACGGTAAAATTCAAATAAAAATGCAATCTGATGGCAAATTTGCTCAGATAAAAATAAGTGATTCTGGTGTGGGTTTATCTAGTGAAGAAATAAAGCATCTTTTCAAGAAATTTAGCACAATAGAATCCTCGCTGAAGAAAGATCTAGATATGGATGTGGGTAGTACCGGTTTAGGGTTATTTCTATCAAAAGAAATTATTACACTCCACGGAGGAGAAATATGGGCTGAATCTGAAGGAAAAGGGAAAGGTTCCACTTTTATAGTTAAAATTCCTGTAGGTTTATAATATACTTAACTCATTTTTTTTCTAAAAATCACCCTCTCCACTCTATTCAGATAAATTGAAAAAACCATATTTAATAGTATTAACTCTATTATTATTTTAAATCTAAAATGAATAAATTGGTTGTTTAATTGTCGCTCGATTTTTACAATCCTCCTTCTGCAATTCTAGGTGGAGGTACCAAGAAAGGTGTAGCTATTGGAGGTTCAAAAATTATCGTAAGTATTGATAATTCACATAATTTTTATAATGAAGGATTAATTTATACCGAAATGTCGTGGGCTGCGTTTTATGCGGATGATGAAAACTTACCTGACCAAATAGAAACTTTTACAACCACCGAATTTGACTCAATCCGAGAAGATCCCGAAGCATTAGTAGATACAATTATAAAAATTATATATCAGATTATTAATAACAAAAAAATTTTCTATGGTATCGCTGATTTTGAGGTAGATGCATTCTTAGATACGAACACATCTGTGATCCCTGGATTGAAGTTAGATTACGGTATCATCAATAAACTACTAGAAGCTCATAAAAGATCCAGAGAAAAAGACTTATTTCCAAAAATAATCAGCGATAATCAAGACATAATAAAAATCAAAATTGAATTTCAAGGAACTAAGAAAAATAATGTTCATATCAGAGGCTCAAAATTAGAAGATTTAATAAATCAATTGCGTTCAGCAAAGGGTTTTGCTGTTGGAATTGTTTGTACATCAAGAAACGCTGCGAATTTGTATATAATGAGTGATAATATAGTATTTAGTAAAGATGAAATTGCTGAAATGTACATTGATGACGATAACATCAAAGTTATAGAATACGGCATTAAAAAGAAGTTACTTTTTCCTATTAGTTGGTTTAGGATAGATATTGGAATTCGAAGTTTAGAAACTCTCGAGTTATGGGATCAAATTAAAGACGATCCAGACCTTAATAAAGCTTTTGGTCATTATGAGCGTTACATAAACGCATTAGTTTTCAAAAAATTCAAGTCACAAGCTGAATCCCAAAAAATTGGAACGAACTCCGAAGAAGATTGGATGAATATGACGCCTAAGGAGAGGAAAAAAGCCTTAAGAGATATGGAAAAAGCCATTGAGATTCTAAATAAAGAATATAAGGAATGAGATGTTATTCTTTTATTACTTTTCCTGCTTTAAAAAACCCATCCTTGGTATGTTTAGCATTCATTAAAGCTTCTTCGTTGGTTAGAGATTTCCAAGGAATATCTTCTCTAAAGACATTTTTAAGTCCCTCGATAGGATGTGTCATAGGTTTTACATTTGAAGTATCTAGTGAGTCCAATTTCTTAAAATAGCTGAGGATGTTCCCTAATTCATGAGCTAATTTATTTCTCTCTTCCTCTGATAAATCTAAAAGTGCTAACTTGGATATGTGTTCTAATGTTTCTTTGGAAAAGGCTTCTTTTTCTGGCATAATGAGATGGTTAAATTATTCACTACTACGGAAATAATAATTCTTGTTCCTAATTAAGCTTATTCTTGTAACCCTTAAGCTCATATAAAATAGTTCAATAAATAATAATGAAAAGAGTTATTTACCTATTTTTTTTAAATCACATATGACTGACAAAGAAGATCTGAGGAAATTGATCCCTAGTTATGCATTTATATCACTCGCTAGAAGAGGTATGGAAAAAATTTCTCTCGATCAGTGTTTTTTGAAAAATTGTGACAATGATAGTAGCGAATTGTTAGAACCTTTTAAAAAAGAAGAATTTGAAGACGATAAAAAGAAAATTACGAAAATTCATATAAAATGTAAGAAATGCGAAGGAACTTTCATCTTAAAATTGGAGAATATTAAATCCGTGGCAAAATCTACCAAGGATATTGAACAAGAACCGCTTTCTATGGGGATGGTGTTCGCTTTAGACGAGGAGGGTAATAATTTGGGACATATTGGTTATTTTTAATTCAAGAGTAAGTTTAATTAAAATGTAAATTTAAAAACTTCTTGTGTCTTAGTTATTAGCAAATATAAATAACTCATCTCTTAAGATATTAAGTAAACAGTATTATAGTTATTAATTAATAAAAAAACCAATTTATAAATAAGTAAATCAACTTTTATTCTATATTAAAAATCTTACGAGAATTCCCTAAATGTCGACAGAAACAGCAGAAGAAGAATTATTAAGGAAAAAGGTATGGAAAATAATCAATATTACTCAAGCGAATCAACTCTTCGTTCACTCTAAAAATTTGGCTATAAGTTATTATGATGAAGATACAAAAAAGGTCAAAACAAAAATATTGCCAGAAATACTTTCCTTATGTGTTTTAAACGCATTAGTTCCAAATTCAGCAATGTTGCTCGTTGGTGGACACGGTGGCGGGAAAACTAGTCTTACTAAACTTTTAGGCCGTATGTTTACTGGAAACTCCTTAAACGAAATAGAAAATTCAATTATTAGAGGCCATCCTCAATTAACTGAAGAAAAGTTAGTTGGGACTCTTAAATTAGGTAAATTGATGCATGACGGTGAAGAAGAAGTTGTATGGAGACAATTTGTATTGAACTTCTGGAAAATTATTGATGAGGTAAATCGATTAACGCCTTACGCTCAGGATATACTTTTATCTTTATTAGCTGAGGGAACTATCAAATATTACGATGAAATTAAGTCAATTGATAAATATTGCTTATTTGCGACAATTAATCCTCAAGATGTTGGTACATTTGAATTATCTCATCCATTTTTAGACAGATTTGGTATATCGGTACCAATTGTAATGCCTGCAAGTCAGGATTTAGAATTGATATTAACTGGCAAAGACGAAAAGTATAGTGGTTTCGACGAACTTATTCAAGTTCCCGAAGTCTTAACTATAGATGAATTAATGGAAATTTGGTACTATGTTAATAAGATTAGTATAAATAAAGAAGTTAATAATTACATTCATGCTATTATAAGGGATTTTACATTATGTGCAAGGGTAGACAAAGGGAACTCTGAAAATCTCAAACCAAGCACTGGTTTATGTTCGGGATGTCACTTTAACACAAATCAGAATGTATGTAATAAAATCGAGTCGATATTAAGCGTAAGAGTAGCAAAGGATCTCTTAAGATATTCAAAAGCCCTTACATGGCTTTTAAATCTCGAAAAAATAGATATTAACCTGGTAAATACTATAGCTCCTTATGTGATTTCTCATAGAGTTAAATATACAAAAAGAGAATTAGAAAAATCACCGTATTGGGGGAAACCTTACGATTTTTCTAAAAGCATTTTAGAGCTTATTCAAAAGCGCTTTATTAATCGTGCAGATTGTTATTTAATAGCTGAGCGTTTTAGGGACGGTGAGTCTAAAAACGATGATTTAAACGCTCTAAAGAACTACCAAAAGAGCGATTTAATCGTTAAATACGATTTGATACCTTTTGTAAATTCTGTTAATGACAAGAAATATCCTAAAATAGCCCAAAAAATAAAGGAGGCTTCAAAGAACGGAAATATTGAAGTTTTAGCTAATATTCGAAATGATCTACTCGAAAACATTGATTTTCCTAACAGAGCTTATTTAATTAACTTTTGCAATCAAGAGTTGTATAAACAAACAGTTTCAGATTACATTTTTAAATATGTGAACAATAAAGAGATTTGGGCAGATATAGCAAGTGAATTTCCTAAATTAGATAAGTCACTAAAGGAAGCTTTCATGCGGAGACAGACTAAACAAATTAGGACTGAAGATTTACTTATAGAAATCAATGTTACTGGAACAAACGACGATTCTTTGGTCAACATTCAAATATCAGGAGGTTCTGAAGCACTGAAATTGAGAAAAATTATAGAGCGATTAGATTATATTCAAAAGGAAGAATAATTTAGAATTTTTTTGAAATGTCGAAATCTAGAAAAAAAAGAATAAAAATAATTCCAACAAAGGATTTAAATCGAAAAGAACAGCATCTTATTGAATTAGCTAAGATAGCCTGGGATAAGACTCAAAAAGCTTTTTATTTTCCGCCTTTAGACCTACCCACGTTTGTCTTCGACTATACTCACTTGGAAGGATTTTATATCGATCCCCAAAATAAGTGGAAAATATCTATGAATTTAGCAAATGCTCCTATTTTCATTGATGACCAGGAATATGTAAACTACTTTCACGCCATCTCTCTTCACGAAGTTTCTCACTACCAAATTATTCCATATGATGGATTAATCAACGCAAGATTATTAAAGGCTGCTATGAAAAATGTCAATGAAAATTTTGCTCCGATTGTCGTAAATGTGTTTGCTGATTTGATTATTGACGCTAAACTTCATAAAAAAGAACCAGATCTGATTGCATGGGAATTGAAAACAACTTTTAATCACTTATTTGAAAGAAATAAAAACAAACTGAGCGAATTCTCTAAATTCCTTTTTCGAGCTTATGAAAAGATATTAAATATTAAAATTGTAGATAGTGATTTATTTACGAGTGTAGAAAGTGTTGCTGAAAAAGTAGTAAATATTATCAAGAAAAATTTTGAAGACGAAACATTATGGGAAGAAAAAGTCTCTAAAGTTGCTTATCATCTTAGAACACTGGTAAACAACACATTTACAATGGTAGGAGCAGGAGTTCATAAGGGCGAGGGTAATACAAGACGAAAGACTTCAGGTAGAAGTAGTTCTACTGTTGAATTTCCCGAGGATATTTTAGAAATTATGGATGATCCACTCGAAAATAAGAATTTAGATAAATTGAAAGAAGATAACGAAGAAGAACTAAGGCAAAAAGCAGAGGAATTTGCTAAAGAAACACCTTATTCGGATTATGGAGCCCCTGCCGGTCAAGCAGGAATTTTAATAGATGGGAATCCTTTAACTACATGGTATAGGGGGCTCGCAAAAGATCTTATTGAAATTAAAATTTTTGAAGAAAAACCAGGAGGACAGCTTCCAGTTTTTCCAGAAGTTTGGCATTTAGGAGAACCTATTGAAGATTTAGACATTGTTCAAACGATCTTAAATAGCCCAATAATCATCCCAAATATCACAACCCGAAAATGGTTAAAGAATTATGGCAAGGGGCATTTAACTGAAAAACAGATTCCAGATTTACTCCTTGTTCTCGACTCTTCTGGATCAATGAACTGGAATTACTTAGCAAAAAGTTCTAGGGGCGTTTATCACACAGCTTTAGTGGCTTCTTTTGCTGCTCTCCATTTTGCTGCCAAAAAAGGAGTTAAATTTAGCGTAATCAATTTTTCTAATCGTGCGGATGTTTGCGATTGGACTGTTGACTATAAAAAAGCAGAACGAACTCTTTTAAGATATCAAGGTGGGGGAACACATTTACCGATTAAAGATATTGTAAAACAGACTGAGAAATCAGAAAGAGACACCTTAATTTTTATTATAACTGATTTCGGGATATATAATTGGAATAGCGCAAAGAAGTTATTTTCAAACTTATCTAACAAAGGACACAAAATTGTGGGTTTTTTCATTGGGAGCGCAAAAATTCCAAAAGAAAAGTTTAAAGATCTACTAGAGAAAGCAACATTTTATCCAATTAAAAACCCTAAAGACTTAATCAATTTAGTTATTAAGGAAGTAAAGAAATATTATTTAGCGTGACTTTCAAACCTGCTTATTCATTTCACGCAAGTATTGTTTCATGAAGTATCTTTGACTTTCGCAATACATTAATCGTTGATTCTCCGTTAAGTGCGTGCACCGTTGTAGCACGGTTTGAATTTCTTGTAACAGATTTAGATTTGCTCTTTTATTTTTTTCGGGAAGTCGATTAATTTTGTCAACAATTTCATCCTTTAACTTTTCTTCATAAAACAAGTCTTTAAGATTGAGAATTGGTTCTGGATCTGTTAGTCTTGAGCTAATCATAATTAAAATTCCATAGACATATTTATTATGTTATTTTTTCTCCGCGTAGATATTCTGATAATAGCCTTGAAATATCCACATATATATAAAAATCAGAATTTAGTTTCTTTTAATACTTTATAATATGCTCGTAATACATTTTAGCAATTATATTAACCGACTAAATTACTTTTAAGCAAATCAATGAGAAAATAAAAATTATAAAAATAGTGAAAAATAATTTATACAAATTTTATGACTGATATTCTATTCTACTCATAGAACTGCGAAAATTTCTGGAAGTAATAACCAGCCTTTTCTTTCGTGTATAACGTTTCCTTCTTCGTCTATAACGAATTGACCCGGACCTTGATTTTCCCAGCCTTCGTAATCACCATGGACAAACCCTTGTTCAGTTGCTTCTTTGAATTTACTCCTAACTTTTGCAACAGCTCCCGCGTTCATCAATCCCAACCCATACTCTGCGTATAATTCTTTTTTTGAAGAAGGTATTACTGGAAATTCAACATTATATCTTTCAATAAACTCGTTAGCAACCTTTTCACTGGATTGAGTTATATAAAGCAGTTTTGCGCCTTTTTCTTTTATTTCTGGAACTGCTTCTAGTAAAATATTAAAATCCAGCTGACATATCGGACAACCAAAATATCTTGAAAAAATCAAGACTATTTTCTGCTTCCCTATTAACTCACTTAAATCAATCAACCCCGCATTGTATGATTCTATTTTAAATTGAGGCGCTTTATCTCCCACTTTTATCTTGTTCTTAACCATCTTTAATTTTCACTAATTTAAAGTTTAATTAGTTTAAATCTACTTTTATTTTATATATAATTTTTTATCATCTTAATAGATTGCTTCTCGATATTTTAAGATGGCTACCTAAATTGAATTATTATAAAGAAAAGTAAATTTAAATTTAGAGTCAAATTCAATATTTAATAATATTTTATTTAGAAATATGTTTTAATTGTTTTAAAAACACTTAAAGATAATTAACCCATTGAGAATTCACAATAGGTTAATTTAATAGTGATATGTTTACTAAATAATATTGTAAGCATTTAAATTGAAATCAAAAAATTAAATACAAATAGAAGTAAAAATTAAATGGCTTACTAACATAAGAGGAGATTCATATGGTAAAAAAGGAATATATATGTGATAAGGGTAAAAAATCTTCAATTATCATTGAAGACCTGAAAACTGAGATAAAAGAAGGAGCAACTATGATTTTGGGATTTGCTGGGGTTGGACTAATAGGACCAATCGTATCAAATACTTTAATTGAGCAAATTCCAGACATTACAGAGATAGGATTTGTCACCAGTGAGTATTTGCCCCCAATTTCTGTCTTTTACGATGGTGTATTAAAACATCCGTTTAGAATTTATTATTCTCCCATGCATAATCTCATTGTTGGAATATCAGAAGTTCCTTTTCAAGTGGCATCAGCATATAACGATTTATCAAAAACTATTAATAATTGGTTGCTCTCTGAAGATGTAAAGGCTAAGGAAGTAGTTATCTTCCAAGGAATTCCCACTAGGGAAATGATTAACGATTATCCTGTATATTACGCAGCGGAAGCTCAAATGGTCGAAAGTTTGGAGAAATTCGAGCTGAAGAAGGTAGAGAAAGGGATTATAGTTGGAGCTGAAGCAACAGTTTTAAACGAGGCATTATCAACCAGGTTAAACGCATACGCACTATTCACTCCTGTGTTAGAAATTCCAACGCCTGAAGGTGCTGCTGCAATTATAGAAGTCTTGAATAAAATCTATAATTTAAATATTGAAACTGATAAATTGATAGAAGAGGGAAAAGAGATTAAGGCTAAGATGTTAGAACTCGCAGAAAAAGCCCAACAGTATCAAAACCAACAACAATTACCTGAACGCCCTAAAGAAAGCTACACGCAATATTTTCAATAATTATTTTATTTTAATTTTTTTATCAGCTTAAACTAAAGGAACTATTTTTTATAAAAACTAATTTTAATTTTATTAGATAATTTATTTAGTTAACTCAAACTTACAATCAAGGTAAACGATTATTAAGGAGAAATTTATCCCTGTTCAAATCGATCAAGAATTATGTCTAAGGTGTGAACGGTGTTTGCGAGCTTGTCGAGCTAATGCAATCTATTTCGAACATGGAATTCGAAAAATTGACTATTCAAAATGCGTTGCTTGCTTATCTTGCGTTTTAGTATGTCCTCGAAATGCCATACAAGTTACTTCAATTATTCGACCAGAACAAATCGTCAGCATTAAAATTGACCACGAAAAGTGTTCGATGTGCGAGAACTGTATAGATCAAGATGGTGGTTTTTGCCCTCAAAATCTTTTTTATATAGATTCTGTAAAAAAAGGCGATAAGGAAGAAGTAGGTATTAGATTTAAGTTTAAAGAAATTGCAAAATGCCAAGGATGTCTAAAATGTGAAAAATCTTGTCCTGAAAAGGCAATTCAACCTGTTAAGTATGAATCTTAGTTTTTAACTTGATTAAAGGTTAGAGTTTCTGATTAACTTTCTGAATGATAAGATTTCGGATATCAGAAAATTCCGAAATCACTACGATCCCTTCCATCTTTTTCAATTTCTTAATATTTTCAAGTTCAATATCTCTTATTTTCAGTACTAATGGCGAACCATCAGGTCGAGAAGTTACTATAGGCTCAATGTCTTGGTCTGAAGGAAAAAGGTATACTATTTGCCCCCCTTTAATTGCTTGGGCAACACAGTTAGTAATAAGCGTATCAGCTATACCATTTACGATTTTAGCCACTGAATTTGCAGATACGGGGCAACATAAGAAGAAGTCAAATTTACCAAGTTGTAAAGGTCCCGCGTAAAAAGGAATGTTTGGTGTTTTTTCTACCTTAACTTTTTCAACAGCTTTAGTTAGAGCTAACCATAGTTTATACCACTTGACAATTGCCTCACCTTCCTTTGATAGAATTACAGTAATATCCATATCATGATTATTTTGCAAATCAACCATTAAATCAATTAAATCTTGAAGTAAATAACCCGTGCCAGTTATACCAACCATTAATTTAAATGTCATGCCTAAAAATTATAATTAGTTATTTTTTAATATAAATTCAAATCATTAAATTAAAAACTTTAAGGTTTTACTTTATTAAAAGATTTAATTTCCAAAGAGTATGATATTTATTAACTTAGACAAGTTGAATTTGTTTAATATTGTTAAAATTGAATAATTTAGATAGATAATAAATAACATAAAAAACCCTAAATCTATAATGCCAAACATTGATGAAGAAGATTCAAATGATTCAATTAATAATAATGAAGAATACGGAGTTGTTTTAAAAAAAAATAATAAAAAATCGGAGAGGTATTTACTATCAATAGGGTAAAAACCCTCAAAGATGAAGATTCATATAAAATATTATAATATCTTCAGATTTATTCCTCTAATTTTTTAATCCTTTCCTCAAGTTGATTGATTTTTCGTTTTAAATTGTCTAAATTTTCATTTAATAGAAGGCGAAATCTTTCATAGATGTCAGTAATACCTTGTTTTCGACCTTTTTCCGACATCAAATCGATCTCTTGCTTGAAATTAAGGATATACTTGTAAAGGTCGGTGCAGAAATCATCAAATCTATTTTTATCAAATTCTATACCTAATTCTCGGGACAATTTTAATTCTGCTAAATCTCCCCAATCTAGGTCATCCCCTTTCAAAGGAATTATTGGAATTGAGAATTTATCTGCAAGCTGTAGTTCATTTCGACAATCAACTGAATCAAACACAGATTTTTTCGTAGCAATAAACAATAAAAGTTGCGACTTTTGAACAGTATCCAACATCCATTCATCGATATTTCCAGCAAGATCCTCCTCACAAAAAAACGCTTCAGAAATCTCTTTCTGGTTATTTAAAAATTCTACGAGATGTTCAATTTGATATTCCTCAAAATCAATAACCGCATGAGATATGAAAACCTTTATTGTAGCTTTTTTTCTCAAATAATCTCTAATAATATCCGGAATCTTCTGAATGATGTTTATCTCCTCGTCATTTAGTGGATTATCGAATAGTTTTAATTCTGTTAAATTTTCGAAGTTCCATATTTGCGTGGGAATCTGGTTAAAATTATTTTTGCTTAAATCTAATTTCGAAATTAAAACAAGATTTCCAAATGACTCCGGCAATTGAGAAAGATTGTTGTTTGATAAATCAAGAAATTCGAGATTTGTTAATTCTCCAAAAGACTCTGGTAATACTTCGAGAGGTGTGTTTATTATGATTAAGGATTTCAGATCTTTAAACACTCCAAAATTTTCTGGCAGCGTTTTAAATGAATATTCAAACAATTTCCATTTAACTATTTTCTTATCTTTAATTTCTATATTAATTGGATTTACATATTGTCCCATACTCTCTTTTTCAATATTGACTTTTTCAAGCACTCTTATTATCTCTATTTGTTCGTTAGGTAGATTATACTTAAGTTGAAAATGAAATAACCTAGGCGCTGAAATCTTTGCCCCTCTATCGTTTAAGTCTCTTAAAATGTGAAGGTTTGTTTGGTTCCAGTCAAGATTGATATTCCGATCCAGGTTTAACTCATTTAATTCACTCAAATCCAATAACCAATTGGGTAATACAATGATATTATTCGATGCCAAGTTTAATGACTTTAGAGATGTAAAATTTTTTATACCATCAGGAATGATCTGTAAATTATTATCTCGTAAACTTAGTTGCTCTAAATTTATAAGTTGCATTAGCCAATTAGGAAGATCCTTCTCTTTTGAAAATTTTATATAAAGGCTTTTAATACTTTGTAGTTTTTGAACCAATTCACCAACGAAAGTTAGCTTGTTTTCATCTAAATTTAGTTTTGATAAATCCAAACCAAGCTCAATTATATTTTCATCATCAATTTTATAGGAAAAACCAACAGAAGTATCACTCATTACATTCACCTGATTTAATTCCTTACCAATTGCTTTTGAGAGATCTTTAATTATATTTTTATCATCCTTCAATTTTTTTACACATTTATTTCTTTTTTTTAAAAATTGGATAGATTATTTTCTTTTTGCTTTTATTTAAATTTCTCTTTTCAAAAACATGTATTAAACCGTTAAGCTTGTTGACTGATAAATCAAGTTAAAAATTAAATTTCAAGCTTATAAACTCGAAATTGAGTTTTTTTTATTGTTAAATAGATTAAATTAATGAAAAAAGATTTCAAGAAATCCCAATGGTAAGAGTTTTTAGATTAAGTATGATATTTATTAAAATAGTATTATCTAAAAAAAGTACTCATTAGTAATTATGAATGCATCTAAGTATGTATATCTTGACAATGCTGCAACTACGCAAATGGATCCAAGAGTAATTGAAGTAATGAACGAACATTTTAGAACTTCCTACGGAAATTCTTCAAGTTTGCATTCTATTGGTCAAAAAGCCGCACAAACATTAGTTAAATCCCGAGAAACAGTGGCATCTTTAATAAACGCTAAAAGAGATGAGATAATATTTACATCCTCAGGTACGGAAGCAGATAATATCGCGATTTTAGGTGTTGCGCTTAAAAATCAAAATCGAGGTAAAAATATCATCACATCAGCTATAGAGCATCACGCAGTTGAAAACTCATGTAAAAGTTTAAAGAATAGGGGATTTAGTATAACATTCTTGCCTGTCGATAAATACGGTTTAATAGATCTAAGAGAACTGGAGGATATGATTACCGAAGAAACGACTCTTATTAGTATTATGTTCGCTAATAATGAAATAGGAACGATAGAACCTATTAAAGAAATCGGAGCTATAGCAAAGAAACACGATGTATTGTTCCATACTGACGCAGTTCAAGCGTTTGGGAAAGTCCCAATTGATGTTGAGGCAATGAACATCGATTTGCTTTCAGCGTCTGCTCACAAATTATATGGCCCCAAGGGTGTAGGAATGTTGTACCTACGGAATAAAGGAGTTAGTGAGAGCAGGGGAAAATTTATTGAGCCAATAATGTATGGTGGTGGGCACGAAAGAGATATGAGACCGAGCACCATAAATGTTCCAGGTATAGCTGGGTTCGCTAAAGCAGTAGAATTGGTTAAAAACGAAATGCCAAAAGAAATTGAAATACAAACCAATTTTAGAGATAAGATTATAAAAAATGTGTTAGATAATATTGGAGATTCATATCTAAACGGACATCCTACTAAGAGATTGCCCAATAATGTTAATTTGGGTATAAGATTTATAGAAGGAGAATCGATAATATTAGATTTGGATTCAGAGGGCATAGCAGCATCTACAGGATCTGCCTGTTCCTCAAATTCATTAGAACCATCCCATGTCCTATTAGCTATAGGTTTGAAACCTCAAGAAGCTCATGGTTCTTTAAGGGTGACGGTTGGAAGGTTCACCACAGATGACGATATAGAGTATTTTTTAGAAAAACTACCTCCAATAATCGATAGGCTTAGAAAAATGTCACCTCTTAAAAGTAATAAAAAAAATATTTTCATAACCAAAACTAGGTAATATTTGAAATGAATGAAGATAAAAAACTTGCTATAATAATACTAATCGGTGGAAAGAATATCAGATTTGGGAATGAATCAGCGGCTATTTTAGATGTCCTTGGGAAACCTTTGATTCTCCATCAGATAGAAACTCTTTCTAAGTTTGATGAGGATGTGTTCTTAATAGCTCATTCAGAATATCAAATTAACTCTTATTATAAAAAAATAAATTTTCCACGAGATATTAATTTTATTTTTGACGATACGGAAATTTTAGAAGATATCGAGCTAAGAACTCCAATGTTAGGTATTTATTCTGGTTTTAAAGAGTTAGATAGATTAGGATTCGAAAAGGGTTTTATTTTATCAGGAGATATGCCTTTAATCAAACCGAAAGTAATTGAACTTATGATTAATAGAGTTAAAGGATATGATTGTTGTATTCCAAGATGGAATAACGGTTATTTAGAACCTCTTTTTGCGATATACCAAGTCAATAGTACATTTGAACTTGCGAAAAAATCAATTCAAGAACACAACTACGCTCTAAATAAGATAATCGATAAATCTTTAAATATCAATTACATATCAGTTGAAGAATCCATAAAGCCACTCGATAAAAATTTAGTTTCCTTAATTAATGTCAATGGACCAATCGATCTTGAAAAGGTACTTAAATTATTTCAATAAATATTTACTTATATCGTAATTTTAATACTTCTCACATTTATTAGATCATTTTTTATAATATCTAGATTTGTATAATATTCTCCCCTATCAAGAATTCTATTCTTCTATATGAAATTCATTTGATTTTTATAATCAAAGATCAATCGAAAATCGAAATTGTTTTTTTTCTTGTAAAATTGTTAATCTTAATGGTTATTGAAGAATTTAAATTTTTAGAAAAAGCAATTGAACTCGAAAAAAGGGAAGAATTAGGTTCTTCCTATAAAATTAAGTCATATAGTGAGAAAATGAGACTAATGGAAAGTAAGAAAATTCCTCAAAAGCCAATTGATGATGTATTAAATCACTTATTCACTGAAAATGAAGAAATAACTATAAAAACTAAAAATTCCATCTCAAAAATAATATACTCACCAAACGATAGGATTATTATTCTAATCACAACTCTCGGACAAGAAATTATTTGGAAAAGAAATAAATTAATCTATTTATACGGTTGGTTTTTTTATGTTTCCAAACCAAAAGCAAAGCCTCCTAAATCAAATAAAGAAAAAAAAGAGAGAAAGCCAAAAAAAGAAGAAATTACTATAAGCAAAGAAATACTTGAGCTCGGAGATTTGTCTATTCCCTTAAAAGAGAAAGAGAATATGCGTTCGTTGTATCATTCTAGAGAGTACATTCAATATTTGAAGCTTATTAAATCAGATAATATTACTCAAAAACCAATTAAAGAAGTTTTACACGATTTTTTACTTGAAAATCAAGACATCCCCATGAAGGAGAAGAAGTCTATTGGAAAAATCATCTATTACCATAAAGAAAGGGTCATAGTCGTTAAATCCTTAATAGGAGATAAGATGTATGAGAATTTAAAAAGTTTGGTAAAGAAATATGGTTGGTATTTTTATATTACTGGTGTTCCTGTCGGAGAAAGTGATATTTCTAAAGCTATTGATATAATTGAAAGAAAGTTTGATGTCGAATATTTTAATACCTTATCAATTTCAGACGGAAATAAAGATAAAAAGTTAAGAGTTACTATATACCCGATTGTGTTAAAACCAAATCATAATTGTCACGTACTAGGTTTAGGTAAACTTAATATCTTATTAGATTGTGGAATTTCTGAGCCTGAAAAGATACAAAATGAAGAGCAAATGGAAAAATTAGAAATTACTGAACCGCTTGGCGATAATGAGATTGAAGAAGATATAAGCAATAAAGATTTAACCAAACAAGAAAAGATTTTAACTAAACGCGATGACTTTAAGCATATCGATGATTATCTTAAAAACATACCTCAATTAATTACAGAAGCAGAGGAAAAAGAATTAGACAATGATGAAAGCAAACCTCAGCTTTCTTATCTTCCAAAAATAGATGCTGTTTTTATCTCACATAGCCATTTTGATCATGTTTCGGGTTTAAAGAAGTTTATAAACTTAAATCCTGAAGTTCCAGTTCTATGCTCGCGCATTACATTGGATTTATTTCTTCTAAGAGATTCGAGTTATTTGAAACAGGAAAACAAAGATGTTATCGAGGAACAAGAATACCGAAATCTTATAGAAAATGTAATATACGTAGAGAACGGGGACAAGGTAGAATTTAAAGATAAAGATTGTTTCTTATCATTTTTTCATGCTGGTCATATGCCGGGGGCACTCATGTTTTTGGCAAAAGTTAATGATTTTCGCTTCTTATATACGGGGGACTATACTTATTACGATATAACGCCATTTGCAGGAACTAAACGTTTTCTAGAACAAATATCACGCCCTATTGATTATCTTTTAATAGATGGAACAAGCGCCCAAGAAGAATTTGGAAATTTTACTGACCAGTTTCACAGTTTACTTCTTTTTTTAGAACAGAAAGCCGAGTACGAAGATAATGTGTTAATAGGAGCAGATCCTTCGAGTTTAGCAATAAGTTTTATGCTAACATTTTGGCGTTATTTTAGAAAACTACAGTTAAGAAAAGGTTACACAAAACGGCCTAACATTTATGTCGATATGATGGTAAGGAAGAACATCCAAGTCATCAATCATCGATATAAGTATATTTATGGTCCAATTTCGAGATTAATAAGAGATAAAGCAAACCCTTTTAATAGTATAAAATTTAGATGGTTTGATCGAAGTGATTTAGAGTTTCTTCGGAAAAAAAACAATATAATCATATCTCATCCTCCCGATCTTTCCTACGGCTTAATTAGGAATATAATCAATGTAGTTGGTCGTAATCCTCATAATTTAGTGTTTCTAGCCGGAGCAATTCACGAACGACCTGGTATGGATTTAATATCTGGGGAATCTGAGATAGAATTCTCAGAAACTTGGAGAGCACCCTTCAGGGCATTTCTAATTAACACTTTTATGCCTCAACTAAAAATTAAACTACACGCGGATAAAACTCAACTCGCAAAAATGATCAAAGCTCTTGAACCAAGGGAGGTATGTTTTTTTCATCAATCTGCAAGACGGCTTACAGAAGCCGTGAAGTATGTTAAAGAATTAGGAGTAGAAAAAGTCTCTTTGCCAATCAAGAGAAAACTCTTGATCTTAAATTAAACTTATCCTCTTATCTCAATATATACATATTGCGTCTCAAAGTATAATCATAAAAACTTAATTTAAAGAATCTTTTTATTTTGTATTAGAAAATAGTAAAAGTGTTGATTTAGTATATATTCAGATAAAGTTATGGATCACTTTCAAAATCCACGAAATATGGGAGAAATGAAAGACGCTGATTCAATCGGAGAAAAAGGAAATCCCGTCTGCGGAGATCTCATGTATATTTATATTAAAGTAGAAGAGAGGAATGGAAAGGAAATATTAAGTGATATTTCATTTCAAACCTTTGGTTGTGCTGCTGCAATCGCAACATCCTCTATAATAACGGAGTTAGCCAAGGGTAAATCTCTCGATGAAGCATTGAACATTACTAGAAACGATGTTGCTATATCTTTAGACGGATTACCTCCAATTAAAATGCATTGCAGCAATTTAGCCGCTGATGCTTTACAAGATGCCATCAAGAAATATCGTGAGAAAAAATGATAATAACTTGAACAGTTAATTTAAGAACTAGTTATTCTTATTATGGTAAAAAAGCTTTATTTACTTCATTTTTATAATAATTATGTTTAATTAATACTATATATTTAGATGATTAATTTAGCAAGAAATACTATAAAAAATTAATTTGTAGAGTTGATAATATGAGTCTATTACAGTGTCCTATTTATTCCGGAGTATTTGGTCCATTTGGTTGGGTTTTTATGCTTATTGGAGGAATAGCACTTTTGGTTACAAGTGTCTTGATCGGTAATTATCTACATAAAGACGCTTTAAAAAGAGGTATAAACGCTGAATTCTGGTTAGTTTTAGGTTTATTTCTGAATATTTTTGGATTGATTTTATATCTGATTGTAAGAAATAATTACAACCAAGAAAGAAAGGAATAAAAGATCATTCCGTAGATAATAAGTTATATTTTTCTTTTTATTTTTTAAATTGTTAAAATTTCACATTTTTTCTTCGATTTAATGTTATTTTTTAGAACAATAACATTTAAATATATATTTTCTTGTATATATTGTAAAGTATAAAAATAATAAAAATTAACTGAGTTGATTAAATTAGTTGACGGTATTACAAACATATGAATTTCATATGATGGATGGGTGGTTTAATCTATTTGGGATATACGGATGGATTTTTATGATCGTTGGAATGGTTACGTACATAGGCTTGAGCTTAATAATTGCTTACTATTTACATAAAGATGCTTTGAGGCGGGGAATTAAAAACTCTGAATTTTGGTTGGTAATCGGATTAATACTAAATCTGTTAGGATTGGTTATATATTTACTAGTCAGAAATAGTTACAATCAAGAAACAGAATTCAAAAGCAGGGAAAAAATTTAGATTAAAAATACTAAAAAAGAGGATTAAATTATGATTTTTGATGAAATGCATGAAGAATGGGGACACATGATGGATTGGCTTACTCCTAACGGAGCATTAATTTTTCTAGGAGTTATTTCTTTTGTAATAATAGTAATTATATTATTGTTCGTACTTAATCGCCATACGAATCGTGAAGAATACTTGGAAGATGCAACCGAGAGTATTTCTCCATCTGGAAAACACAAGGAGTTTAAATCAACTGAAACAATTAAATATTGTTCAGAATGTGGTTCAGATTTAAATGATCGTAATTCTAAATTTTGTCCTTTATGTGGAACAAAACTATAATTTCAACATAAAGTGAATATTTTTTTTTCTTACATTTTTTAAATGATACTAGATAAAGTAAAGATTATTTAGTTTGGTGTTTTACACTTGTGCATTTTTAAATGCCTTGGCACAATGCTTACAGCAAAAATTTAAAATTTTGTTCCCAATTTTTTCACTGTGGTAATTATCGTAAAGGCTAACTCCACAACTAGCACAAATTTCTAATCTTGACTGAATCGCAACTTCTATTAAGTTGTTAAATCTTAAGAAGATTCTATCGATGAATTCATGACCTTGAGCTGTGAGTTGATAACCCTTAGAGCGTTTCGATGTTTTAGAATTTGCAACATCCTCTGCATATCCTTGAGCTTTTAAACTTTTTAAGAAATCGTATACATAAGTTGGACTAGCTGTTTTCCCTAAATCCTTTTCTAGTTTTTTAAGAATAAAATACCCAGTAACTGTATCATTTGATTTTAATAACACTAAAATATAAAATTTGGTCAGATTTTGAATCTTAATGTCAGTTTCTTCAGACATAATGGAATTACCTTTCTTTTTCTAAATATACTTTATGTTTATTATTGATCTATAGAATATAAAAATAATATTTAAATATATACTTTTTAATATATATATTAAAGTATAATTTTAACTAACTTTTAAAATAGAAATAATGAGAGAGATTTTATTAACAGTGTTGAAGAATCGATCAATTCTATTTTCAAATTATAATAAAAATCTATATTTAATTATTTCAATAATTAAGAATTAAGAAAAATGGTGATTTTTGAATGACAGAAACAAAAGAAGATATAAATTTAAAATTATCGGGAATGACTTGTGCAAACTGTGCGTTGAAAATTGAGAATAAACTTGGAAATCTTGAAGGAGTTAAGAGTGCTGTCGTTAATTTTGCAAATGAAGAAGCCACAGTTGAGTACGATCCAAATATAACAAATTATGATATTATGCAGAATGCAGTGAAGGATCTTGGTTATCGTGCTTCGTTAGCTCGGGTTGAATTAAAGGTAGTAGATAACTTATCTGAGGAAAATTTTGAAGGTTTAATTAATGAAGTTCTTAACATTCAAGGAATTTACGATGTTAGAGGAAATTTTAAAGCCTCAAAATTGTTCATTGGATTCAACGAATTGACACTAGATGATAATGGAGTATATTCTAAAGTTAAGAAATTAGGTTACAATATTGAAAAATCAGCCGGAACAATCGATTTAGAAATTGTGAAGCATAAGAAGGAAATGAGATATCGACTTCGAATTATGTTAATTTCCTTAATATTTTCATTAATAATTACTCCCATAAGTTGGTTTGTTGTAGATTCATTCGAAAGGAATTTTCTCCTTTTCTTTCTTGCGTTAGTGAACTTCGCGATTTGTGGGTCTTTTTTCGTAATTGGAGCATATAAATCATTAAAAAACAAATCTACAAATATGGATGTACTAGTTGCATTAGGTACACTGACCGCGTTAATTTATTCTATATTAACAACGTTCTTAATATCAGGAAAAACGTTCTATGAAGCCATGAGCTTGATAATAACTTTCCTTTTAATTGGTAAGTACCTTGAGCATAAAACTAAAGGACAAGCTTCAGAAGCGATCAAAAAACTTATTGGTTTGCAACCGAAAACTGCTACGATTATAAAAAATGGACAAGAAATTGAAATCCCTATTGAAGAAATTGAAGTCGGGGATGTGTTAGTAGTAAGACCTGGGGAAAAATTTCCCGTTGATGGGAAAGTAGTGGAAGGAACTACAAAAGTAGATGAATCAATGATTACAGGAGAAAGCAAGTACGTTAAAAAAGAAATAGACAGTGAAGTAATCGGAGCAACAGTGAATCAAACCGGTCTAATTCATATGGCAACTGAGAAAATTGGAAAAGAAACCTTGCTATTTCAAATAATAGATTTTGTTAAGCAAGCTCAAAGTAGAAAAGCTGCAAAACAACAATTAGCTGATAAAATTAGCAATTATTTCGTTCCTGCTGTAGTTGTAATTGCAATCAGTGCATTTCTCTATTGGTATTTCATAGGGACTCAATTATATCCTTCTCTTCAAGCTACACAATTGGAAACCTCTTTACAAGTATTTACATCAATAGTGGTTATTGCCTGCCCATGCGCTTTAGGATTAGCTATTCCTACTGCGGTAATGGTTGGAACGGGTAAAGGAGCTGAAAATGGTTTATTAATTAAAGGTGGAGATTCGTTAGAATCTATTAATACAATTAATACGATAGTATTTGACAAAACAGGTACTTTGACTGTCGGTAAACCTAAAGTTTCTGAAATTTTTTCAGAAAAAAGTTTAACAGGATCGGGTTATGACGATAATGATGTTTTACTTTATGCCGGAAGCGCAGAGATGGGTTCAGAACATCCACTTGGAAGAGCTATTATAGAAGAAGCAAACCAAAGGACTATAGGTCTCGAACCATTGACTGAATTTGACGCTGTTCCAGGGAAAGGGATCAAGACCAATATTAAAGGAAAGAGTGTATTGATTGGTAACGAAAAATTAATGATAGATAATAATATTTCAACTAAAGATTATAAAGCTAAATTTCAGGAATTTCAAAAGCAGGGCATAACCACAATCTTAATTAGTATTGATAATAAAATACGAGGGGTCATTGGAATCTCAGATAAGATGAAAGATCAAGCACCTTATGCTTTAGATAAATTAAGAGAAATGGGAATTGAAATTTACATGATCACGGGGGATAATATGCAAACCGCATTAAACATTGGAAGAAAACTTAAATTCGACGAAGCCCATATTTTAGCAGAAGTTTTACCAAATGACAAAGCTTTAAATATCCAGAAACTCCAGCAATCTGAAGAGAATAAGGTTGTAGGGATGGTCGGAGATGGCATAAATGACGCTCCAGCATTGGCACAAGCCGATATAGGAATTGCTATAGGTACTGGAACTGATGTCGCTATAGAAACGGCAGATATTGTTCTTATGAGAGGAGATCTTAGAAATGTTGTCTCAGCAATTAACTTATCTAAAAAAACTTACAAAAAAATGATAACCAATCTGTTCTGGGCTTTTATTTACAACATTATAGGACTTCCGCTAGCAGCAGGAGTTTTATATGGATTTACGGGGCTTTTCTTACCACCATTCTTAGCAGCTATTTTCATGGCGACTAGTTCCGTTTCAGTGGTGACTAATTCGCTTTTCTTGAAAAGATATGAACCAAAAACACCTCAACAATTAGAAGAAGAAAAGCTATTAATCTCCCAAGAAAAGGTTGTAGATCCGGTGTGTGGTATGGAAATTGATCCGAGACGCGCTTTAGATCATGAATATCAAGGAAAAATATATCACTTTTGCGGTCCGAATTGTGAAGCTCACTTTAAACAAGATCCTGAAAGATTTAAAAACTACGATAACATGAACCCTAAGTTGATGCAGATGAAAGGAACAGAAGAAGAAGAATCTGTAGTTTCAGACGATAATAAGAATGCTCAAGAAATTAAATTAATTAAAGAAGAAAAAGAGGTAGATAAAAAAATGAGTAAATTAAAATGTGTTGAATGTGGATTGGAGCAAGAAATACCAATGCATTGTGGACAAGCAATGCACCAAGAAGGAGATCAACTAGTCTGTTGGATGGGCGCATCTTGCGGAGCTCAACCATTCCCCGAACATCACGGTAAAACAATGGAACTTGTTTAATAAATTAAGTTTAAATAAAGAGGTTATAAAAAAATGGAAACATATAGATCTAGCGGCTGTGGAAAAATAATGGAAACTATTCCACAATGTTGTAGTCAAGATATGGTTTTTAATGAAGAAAAAAATCAACTTGAGTGCTATATGGGGAAAAATTGTGGATATTTAAGCTTAGCTGAACTTAAATGCGATGAGTGTTGTAAAAAACTAAATTAATAATTTTTTTTTCTTTCTAGTACGTATAAATTCTTCATATACTATTTCTTTGCATAGATAGATATTATTTTTCGAGACCGCAATCTCGTCTTAGCCAATAACTAATATTTATTTATCGGCATCATTGATTTTTTTTATTCTATTTTATTTTCTCTTTCTTGAATCTGTAATCAGGGAACGCTACCATAAGCACAAAGTACTCAATTTCAACCATGAGGATTTTCTTTCCCAGTAATGATTTCTTTACAGCTTTGACATTCTATATTCATTAATCACTTATTTTCTGTAATTTTTATTTCATTTGAGTGTCCACAAAATGGACATTGTACTAAGCATTCATATATCATATTGATCAGTTAAAAAATTATTGACAGAGCTATTTAAATCTTAGGTTAAAAACTTATAAGTATATTCCCATGGTTTATATCTTTCAATTATGGAATAAACCTCTGGTTATTATGAAAAATAAGGATTATTTTTAAATACGTCTAATTCCATTATCTCACAAAGATGACCGATTACTATAAAATAATATCTCGTGAAATATGTTGAACTGTCCTAATTGTGGAACACAAATAAATGATTTAAATATAAAGTTTTGTGAAAGTTGTGGGATTGAATTATCGTTAAAGAAAGAAACTAATAATACTAATGAAAGAATCGTATTAAAACCACCATCAAGAAGGAAACGCTGTTGTTGATTCTATTCTTCGGATGTAAAAAACTAGATCAAAAATTTTCTGATTCAGCTTTCATCAGGTATAGTTACAGAATATCCTCCAGTTGTATGAGAACTTCTTAATTTCAAAATATTAAATCCAACTCCATAACAAAAGATCTTAGGATCTGGTTCAATTTTAACAAATACATACTCCATATCATTCTCAAAGTCAATATCAGCAATAAGCTGTCTTAGTATCTTTTTTTCTGAAAATGTTTGTATGATTTCCTTTGTATTGACGGGAAGTATTTTTGCAGTACCATTAATTGTTATTGCGCCTGAAGGAACAAAACGCAAGATATGATGCGGAAAAGGTATAATAAAGGAGACTTTAGGATTCCTCTGGATATTTCTTACTTTTTTGTTTTTTTTATAAGTTAAAAGATACAATGCAAA
>JAGXNP010000008.1:31279-38989 GCA_019894885.1 Promethearchaeota archaeon
AACTTTTCATCTTGATTAGAAACACCATAGAGAATTCCAGATGTATGAGGACTTCCATCTTTATTTAATGTAGTTATAATACCAAATGTTTTCTTTCTTATTTCATTTTTAATAAAATGAAAATCAAATTTATGTTCAGTCATGAATTACCCTTGTTTTAGATTTAGACCTTGAATTTTAACTTATTACACTTTTATGTTTAATATACACATTTATTTATGATTCTATTTAAATTTGTCTTTTTTCTCTATTTTATTATCAAATTCTTCATATGCTATTTCTTAGCACTTCTAGGTTTGAGCCAGATTTCTAATCCTACTAATATTACTAATCCTATACCTGTTACAAGAGCTCCTACAATAAAAGCAGCTTGATAAGATATAACTTCCTCAAAACCGCTATTGAGCAGAAAGTCTATCAACGGACCTGATATGAAAGTACCCGCTAATCCCCAGGAAAGAAAAAAAGTCGTATTATATACCCCAAATAATTTTGCCCTACTTTTGGAAGGTATCAAGTTAGAGGCAATGACGTAAGAGGCTGCAAAAATAATGACTTCAGACGTACCCATAAAAAAGCTTCCAACAAATATCAAAATTAAATTATCTGTTAATCCTGTGATAATTAATGCTAAAATAGATAAACTCACACCTAATATTAGAGCTCGAGCATGTCCGAACTTTTTACTTAAAGTACCAGCCAAAAATCCAATAGTTAGCACCGCTACCGAGCGAGTGTTTGCAATATAGCTCAAAAGTATGCTATCTACCGCAAATCCAGTGTCTAAAATTAAATATTGACTATAGATCGTTGCGATTGAATTGCGCCCGAAGTTAATAAACGTTAAAGCAATAATGAAAACAATGAAAACAGTTTTTAAATTAAAGTTTTGCGATGTGTTTTCATTATTCTCAATTTCTATTTTTCCTATATTTTTAATTCCTCCTTCTGGTGTGAAAATCATAGGGATAGAAGACATAAACATAACCAGTGATGCTACAAAAAATAACGGTCCATCACGAAACCCAAAACCATTATTGTAAAGTATTCCTCCTATAGATATTCCTATTATTCTCCCAAATCCACCAACACTAGTTAATTGTCCCATAATTTTACTACGTTCTTTAGATGGATAAATATCACTAATGAGTGCACTCCAACTGATATTCGACATTGACCAAAACGCTTCAATACACATTAAGCCAACAATAATAACATATCCCGCTATTAACAAGTTAGAGAAAATTGAGTGAACAAACCAGACAATTATTGTCCCCATACCTGCTAAAATCTCTCCTAATATGATAAATGTTCTGCGCTTTTGGAATCTGTCACTCAGTGGCCCCCAAACAAAATTTTGAAAAATCACGCTCATTAACATCGGTAATGTTGCGTATAAGGTCGTTTCAGTTACAGATAAAAGTAAAAAATCTCTCATATAAATAGACAAGTAAGTATAAAACAATCCCCTTCTAAACATTGCTAGCATTTGAAAGGAAGATAGCCCTAAAAATGTGCTCTTAAGTGAGATTTTAGGATTGATAGAGTCCATGATTAAGAATCAAAGATAAATATCAATATTTTTTTTAGGAAATACTTTTAAGATTTTCGGTAATTCTACTCCTAGTCGTATCCTCTCAACGATTTCAACATATTTAGGATAAAAATTATTAAGTAACTTATATATTTCATTCCATTCCCTTTGTGCTTCTGTATTCTCGCCAATCTGCTTACTGAGTTTAGGAAAAATAGAGCTAGATTTCTTCCGATTTAAAAACTTAAAAAATTGTTTAGTTACTTTTATTCTAATCTTTTTATATATGTCTGGTCTAAAATTAGCGAGGCTGTAACTTAAGACATCATCAGTATAGGGAAAGAAATTGATACGCTTATCTTCAGGTTCATCTGGATTTTTCTCTAAGCTTAATTCTAAATCTTCTGCTGCAATATTTTCCAATATAGGATAGAGTTGACCCGGAGTGATACGAGTTTCCGTTTGAATCTGAGACGCTATTTCTGATACACTATAATGAAAATCGGGATATTTCTCTTGATTTTCAATCCGATAAGCGTACTCTTTTTTTAATATATCTATGATATTATTTTTTAATGCTTGAGGAATCAATTTTTGAGTAAAAGAAATCGATACATCTTTTTGCATTTGTTCAAAAGATAATTCATCTTTTTGTTTTTTTGTATAATCCGAAGTTAGAGAAGAAATAAATTGATCCGAAGCCTTATTTTGATTATTATCAACATGTAAGTCGAGTTGTTTAGGTTTGTCTGATCTCATGGTTGTGAAGAGTCGATCGGATAGATATTTTTTTGCTTTCTTTTGTGCTAATTCTTTTTTATCGAACTTTTCGAGAACCGAAGTAAAGTCCACGAATTTTTGATATCGCCCTTGATCATCTTTTACATCTGTCAAAATAATATTCATGTTAATCTTCGCTAAAGATACAACCGATAGATAAACATTATTTTTAGAAAGCTTAGTAGCTCTAATCAACTCGCGATCTAAAATCTCAAGAGGAAAACCCTCTCCTCTTCGTAAATACTCGTTCCTTAAGAGTTTATAAATTATATCCATACTCTGCTCTTCTTGATCTACCGTTTCTTTCTGCAAACGAATAAACATTGAAGTTTCATGCGGTTTTAAGTAATAAAATAGCATTGTACTCCCTAGGAAAATAATCATTATTATAGAGATAATAAATTTATCTGCCATGAAGAACTGTCCAAGGGGAGTGATTATCTGATTTGGAATTTGTGTCTGTAAAGCATAACGTGTAAGAGTTTGAGAAAGAACACAGCCTAAAATTAAAAGTATTAGACCATCTCTTTTAAATATGAGAAGTTTCCATTCTATTGAACGCCCTAGTTTTTTGACGATTCTATACAGGAAATACATAGATACGGCAAATTCCATAACAAATATGATCCATATTGTAGAACTATTCGCACCTACAGTCTCTTTTAGGGCGGTTATGGTTACTGGATTTAAAATTAGGAATAAAGATAACTGGAAGACCTGAAAGAAAAATATGAATAAAACTATTAAAGAAAACGTATAGTTATCAAACAATCCTGCCCTTTTTGTCTCGGCTCTTCGTCGTGTAAATACGAATTCAAATATAATGAACAGGAGAGTCAAAATTAAACTAAAATAAATTAAAGGCATTATTAAACGCATTTCTAATTCATAAACTCTTACTGCTTCACTGGGAGCAAAAGGACCGAAAAAATCAAGAGAAATATAAACTAACAGACCACGATACAACAGAGCCATTACAACTAATACTCCTAAAATCAAATATGGAGCAATGAAAGCTAAATATCGGCGAATTGCAGAATATTTTGCTATAGCCTTAGCCTCTATTTTAGTTGCAAACTTTCTGGAATACATGTAGAAGCGAATACTTAATAATATAAGCCAGATTGTTGACAATCCTAATAGATAGCTTATTAAATTTGTGTTTATATTATAGATAAATAGGAAGAGGATGAAGAAGCCCGAAAGAATTACAACATATAAAATAACCTGTTTAATAACTGAATGTTTTTCAAAAATGAATACTCTAATTTTATCAACGCTATAAATTATAGATAATGCGAGAAAAAAAGCTACCAATGCATTTCCAAAAACAAATGGGTTTCCAAAAGTAAGAACATTCAAATAGGTACCTGGAAAATTTATCTCAATTAATATTAAAAAAGAATAAAATATAAAAATAGCGTAAAGTCCAAAGAACCTCCTCTCACCAAAGTATGATTTCGGAGGTTCTTCTCCTTCTACATTAAGTTCTTGTATAAAAACTTTACGAATGTTCTTTTGAAAAGAATCTTTTATCTTTGTTAGATTTTCTTTAGGATTCATTTTTATCGAAAATGCAAGTATAATGAGGGAGAATGTTTCATTAAAATTAAAAAACCATTATTTTCTTAAATGAATTAGTATAAATAAAACCAACCATAATGCAAATCAGTTTGTAATTAATAGCTGAAAATTTAAAAAGCTTCAATTATAATATAATAATATAAATGGATAATCAACCAGATAAACCAGATAAAGAACACTTGATAAAACTGGTCAAACAAGGCATTGAACTCTTAGCTGAGAAAAACATATCAGAGATAGTTATCTTATCCTCATATAAAATAAATTCAGTGTTAAAAGATAATTATGGCGTGAACATTAAGGTCGATCGCATAGGTAGAATCCTCTCAAATGTAGCTAAAAATAATCAACTAAAACGTTTAAAAACGCAGATCCCGAAATATCAATTGCATACATCGAAAGTTGGAAGACTTCAATACCCCGAGTTGTTGTCTTCGTAAAGTAAAATAAGTATTTCACAAATTCTATTCATATTAAATTTATAAAAAAAAGTAGAAATCCTACTATTTCTTAATATTTCGGAAATCAGGAATTATTTTTTGTAATCTGTCGATTAACTTTTCAATTTCTACAAAATCTTCATTAAAATTTTCTAATTCTGAAATCAGATTATCTAAATTGGTAGTAATGTTTATTTCGAAAGGATGATTGATTGCACTTATTCCTTTTAACATATCGATAGAGAGACTTTCTATTTGATTCGTTAAATTTGAGATTTGGTTTGTTGAGTATTCAATTTTCTCTCTTGTACTTGTGTCTAATTTGGATAATCCGTATAGTTTATTAATGGATTCATTGAGATCATTCTTTATAGATTTGGAGATATCACTGATACTTTGTTCTAAATATTCGCTAATTTCACTTTTTAAGAGTTCACTAATCCCGTGGGTATTCGATTTTAATTCTTCTTGCCCCTCAAGACGTTTTCTTACGTATCCTTCCACTTTTTCCTTATATTCATTTAACCTTTCTTTAAATTTTAGGTCAATCCATTTTTCTACTTTTTCAAAACCCCTATTAATTCCGGAATTCATTTCTGATAGAGAATTCTTTATTTTATCAAGACCTATTAAAGCTCCATCATTAAATTCGGTAGACCATAATTCTAATTCGGATTTATAATTATTTAAGATTAAGTTAGATAAATTCTGTAACCCTTTTTTAAAACCATCTATAACAGGATTAATGTTAGGATAATTTATGTCGATTTTCGTATCAACTTGAGCGATTTGCATCGGAATTTCTTGAAGATCGCCAGGAATTCCTTCAATCGTCTCTAATTTCTCGCTTATTATACTTGGATCCTTCGCCTGACCGTATTCAACAAGTTCTCGAACCCATCTGAAGAAATCTAGGGATTTTGGCGGTTCTATTTCGTATTTCACTCTAACAATTTCGCTTTTTTCGCCTAATTTGTGATTTTTTAATTGAAATACATCTAATCCTAAATGATCGGCTTTTTTAAGTTTAGTGTGATCAAATACAATTCCAAATGCTAAGGGGTTTTGTTCATTTTGAAAGTATAACTGGTTCTTTTTATCAACATCTGAAAAGAAAAAAGAATCGCTGTTGGGGTGTGAATGATACCAACCTACAACGGTAGGGTTCTCATCTTTAACTTCTTCTTTTATCTGCTCAAGTACTTTATGAATCCTTTCTGAAAAACCTAATTCTACTTGATCACCATGCGTAATGGGAATAGCTTTGATCACCTCAATATCATCGCTTTCAGGTTCTTTGTTTCCCAAACAAAATCCTAAAACTTGTTCATTGTAGTCAAAGATAGTATTTGCAAATCTTAATGCATGAGTAAGAATATCTTTATACACACTCATTCGTATGAGTACTTTACCTTTTTCTCTGGTTTCAACTGTGTCGTCATTCATTTCTATTCTTTACCTCCTTTTTCGAGTTCTTTGATTTTTAATAATAACTCTTTTTTCTCAGATTCCAATTTATCGATTTTTTCAAAGATGGGTGCTTTTGTCCCTTCCAAAATTAAAACTGCAGCTTTTAAGTTTGTTACAAACTTTTGAGAATTCTTTTGTAGATTACTAATTGAATTCTTTATTAAGACTTGCTTCTTCGATGTAAGATCTGAAGTTTCTTTTTGCATTCTTTTTATCTTTTCGAGTGTAGCGTCTTTTATCGAAATTATTTTATCAGATAAAGTATTTAATGAATTCTCTAATTTTTCGAGATTCTCGAGATTACTAGTTAGATTTCCATTGAGATTCATTATTTTACTGCTCCATTCGTCGTGATCTTTTGAGAAATCATTTTTTAATGCTTCAAATTTCTCCCTAAATGAAATACTTAGTTTCTCCTGAACGAATTCTTCTATTTCTCTCAAAATTTTTCCTATCTCATCATGATATACATCCATTTGGTCTAGAAAGTCGTCAACATAACCTTCTGCGTTAAACAATTCAGAATTTAAATCGTCTTTATATTTCCTTTGTATTTTATCAATTCCAGTGTTCACTAAATTTTTTAATTGAGATAAATTGTTCCTGATTTCAATGTTATTATTCTCAATTTCTCCCGAAATGTTTTTTGATATCGAATTTAAATAGTTAATCAAGGGTGTTAAAGATAAATCTAAAAAGTTAGAAAGACCGATTTGAACTGATTCAATAATTTTACGTTGATCTATTTCAGGTTGCTTAAATCTTAATTGATTCAATTCAGGAACTTGAACATCACCAAAGATGTCAGCTGTTTCGTTTTCTTCGATAATAGGGGGCTCATTTGAATATACACCATTAATCAGTTCTACAATTTTAAAATAATACTCTAGATCGTTAGGAGGTTCAACAATTGCCTTCACATCGTGAACGCTCGAATCTCTAATATTTGTTGGGTTAGTTAATCTAATAGCCTTAAATCCCAGATCATCTGGATGTTCCAAATATGCGTGATCAAACACTAGTGCTATACCACTCGGATTCAATTCATTTTGCCAACCGAATTGATTTTTTACATCCGTAGGCGAAAAGAAAATTTTGTGCTGAAATAAATTTGGATGGGAATGATACCACCCTATGATATAAAATCCTTTATCGTAGTACATCGAATTAGCTTTTTCAAAGAAAATGTAATCGTTAATCGAGAATTCTACTTCTACGCTACTCCCGTGAGAGATGGGTACGGAATCTTCAATTATGACATTCTTAAACTTCTTATCTTCGCCATCTTCGAGGTGCCCAATAAGCACTCCCATTACTTCGATACATTGATTATGATTTCTAGCCTTGTTTCCAAAACGTAATACGTGCAGAATCATTTTATAGTAAGCAAGTGGCTTTATCTTTACAACACTATTATCTATATCTTTTCCCAATTTTAATCACTTCTACTTTTGAGAAACTAATGAATTTATTCTACAATATTTTTATTTTTAACAATAATAATTTTGAGCAGTTAATATAAATGTATTGTGAATGATAATTTATTCTTCTTTTTCATTTATATCTTTTATTAGATTCTTAATTTTTAAAACATTCTTAGTCAACAGCTAATCAAAAATAAGAATTTTATTACTTTTTGAAACAAAATAAACAAGGAAATAATATCAGAAAAATCTTAATTTAGTTAGGTAACGGCTTTCCACAGTAAGGACAGTACTTCCACCCTAGATCTTTCCCGCAACTGGGACAAAAACTGGAAGATCCCGTTGTAGGTTTATCAGGTTGAATTCTATCCCCATCTGTTCCTTTTGGGATTGGAGGTAAACTTTTAGTAGTTTTTAGCGCCGATGGTGCTTGTTGACTTTCTTGAGCTCTTTTTTCTTCCTTAACATACTTCATTCT
>JAGXNP010000090.1 GCA_019894885.1 Promethearchaeota archaeon
ACCAAATTCCTTAAATTAATGTCAAAAGACATAACCGACTCTGATTTAAAACTAATTCCACTAGGTAAATCACTAGGTCTTGATTTAATTTCTTTTGCTAAACTTCGAGCATCACAAGAGGATGATTTTGTAGATAGAATTAGAAAAAATGCGTTGAGAAAATTAACTAAGCATAATGATATTTACATACCTAATAATGATTCATTTTATGCTGGTAGTATAGATTTTATGGTGGGCGATAGCCCTTATAACAAAAGTTTCTTTCTTCTTGAAACCAATGGCGGTTCCAACCGAGGTCTATCAATTCTTACAAAAAAACAACAAGCTTTAATGTATGATGGATATTTTGAATCGATTTCTCAAGCGATAGAAAAATCGATTGATAAAGATTTTAAAATTTTGGTGTTAATTGGAGTCCCCGTAAATGATGCTCTAATTCACGAAAAGGTAATAATGGTTGAATATTTTAGAAAGAAAATTAGAGCATTAGGATTGTCACTAAAAATTTTTAACTCCGATACTTATGACAAGAATTATAAAGCAAAAATTGTGTTTCTGATATCCGATTATGAACAATTAAGTAAAGCGTTGTCATTCATCAATTCGGAAATGAGATATCTGGGTGAGAAAGTAAGCGTTTTGATAGGAGATGGGATAGCTAGGAGATTTAACGATGAAAAATTTATCAATATGATTCGCGAAGATTATCGTCAAATTAATTCCATAATCGTAAATCCTATCTTTAAAATAACAGATGATAAATCCCTCACATATTTAGCTAGCTATTTAATTAAGAATCGACTCGAAAAATATAATTTAAAAAGTTTAGTTTTTGCCAAAGCCTATGATGAGAAGGATTTATTCGATAAAGTAACCAGAATGATAAAAACCTGCAAGAAATCATTTATCATTAAACCAAGAGGAGGATCTGGAGGAGCAGGAGTAATTCAAATTCTTAAAAATCATAATGCGATGGAGATTAAGAAGAAATTATATGAAAGCAAAAAAGAATTCTATGCAAAATTCTCAAGAAAGCGAAATCCTTTCCCTTACACAATTCAAGAAAAAGCTAATTTTTCTCTTATTAATTGGGAAGGTTCTAAGCATACATTTGATGTACGTCTATATTTTACTTTAAACAAAAACCAAATTATTCCTATTGGAGGATTAGCTCGTATCGCAAGGGGTCAATATCTTAAAGGTTTAAACAAAGAAGAATTTGTTGTAAATTTATCAGGGTACGATGGAAGAATAGAAGTTAAGCGTGGAATTGGTTTATCAGAGGAGAACGGCAAGCTATTAAATTTAAAATCTATAGATTTTACCAACTTATTTTGCATTGGAGCTTTAATATTTCAAAGTATGATCGAGAACTACAATGACATCATACAATTTTCAAATTGGAGTAATTTCTTGAACTAGATTCAATTCAATTATATGTAAGCTCAAACAGCTATTCCTATACTGGAGTTAAAAGTGGATTTTTATGATGCTCTGAAGTAAGAAGACATTCCGAATGAAAGTAAAGAATCTTTTCACCTTTAAACACTCCATTTATAAAATCACCAAAAGTAATTTGAAAATGTTTATTTAAATTCTGCTCTTTTAGCTCCTCTGAACAAAGGGGGCACTTTATCATTAAAAATCATTATACTTAATTTAGAATATGTAAAAGATAGCTTATTTAAAGTAAACATTTTATAAGGTCTGTGAAATGTGTTAATTAAGTGTTAAAGAAAGCTAATGAGGCTGCAACTAAGAGTAATTCATTTTTCTTTTGCGTATGGCCACCTTTTTTAAGGATTAATGTATTTTTTTCTGTAATACCAAGGAGTGTAACATTTTCTTTGAAATTTTTGAACTTAATTATTCTGTCATTTCTAGCATGAATAAGGAACACCCTTCGAGAGTAATAGTCCCATTCTTCATCCGAAATTAAGCTCTTAAATTGTTCAATAACAATATATGGTGAAAGTTCTTCATTTTCTTTTTTATTTGGAAACAATTTGACACCCTTCATTAGATAGCTAAGCATAACAATTAAATTATATTTTGGTAAATTTTGTTTATAATAAGACATAGACGATATTGCTATAATTTTCTTTATCTTTTCACTTGAAAACCCACCACATAGAACAGTAATAGCCCCTATACTGAATCCAACAGCATAAATTTTATACGATTTAAGTTCGTTATTTTTTTCAATCCAACAAACTATTTTTTTGAAATCATCTATTCTTTTTATAAACTGGCTCCTTTTTCCAACTTTTTTAGATTCTCCAGTACCACGGGCATCATATACGAGAATAGTATATCCCTGATAAGCTAAAGGTAAATAATAATATTCGAGCGTTTCTTTTTTATCTGAAAATCCGTGACAAACAATTACAATAGTGTCTTTTGATCGATCCTTATTATTTTCACCAAATGATATTAGAAGCCCTCCAAGACATTTGCTTTTTCCTTTTTTGCCTTGTTCAACCTCGATTTTTATTTTAGATGTTTTCAAGTTATTATATCTGACTGGAATCCACCGATCAAAATAAATATCCCTAAAGCTCCAATATATCTCAAATGGTGTGTAAATGATTAAAAAAGTCGTTGTTGACAAAATAAGACATATATAAAAAGTATTCCCCCACGAGGCATTTACATTCCATATATATGCACTAAATAAAAGATCAAAAAAGACTAGTATAACACGTTTTTGATTTTTAGAAAGCATTTTTAAATGTAAATATATTAGAATTTAAATAAAAAATAAGAGGATATAATTTATGTTAATTATGGCTTCTTAGGTTTTGGACAACCGTGATCGTGCGCTATAATACAACCAGGTTTACTCTTTAAACCCGGACAAGGGTCGCATTTAACTTTTCTTAGCATTGTTACTACTTCATCGACTTCCATACCGAATTCTTCGTCTTCTGTCTCGTCTGCTAACATTTCATCTTCGATTACGCTCAAATCGTAATCGAGATCCTCTTCGAGATTATCATTTTCATCGTATAAATCTAAAATTTCATCTCCATCTTCATCAACTTTCCCAACAGGAACATCTTCTGCTTCAGTTTCATCTGGTAATATCTTTTTTTTAGCCATTTATTTCACGATTAATATTATTTTTATTTTTTAATATTAGTATAAAAAGAATGGTTAATATAAAATTTAGATTTTATTATTTTTTTTTTAAAAAGTGAAAATCCGATTTTAATTCAATATAGAAATTCGAATTTGTATTCGTAGCATTTTTGCTGATAATAACTATTAATTATATTAGCAACTTTTTTACTATAAAAAAAAAATTAATGCAACAATTAATTATTAGTATCCTTTTTAACTTGCTTTTTCTCTAACTCCTCTAGCTTCGAATGTTTCTCACTGTGTAAAATTAGAATCTTTTGCTTGATTTCTGCTAAATAATCTCCTTTTAATGGATAAAGTTGTAGAATCAGAATCTCAATATACAATGCAATAGCGGGAATTAAACCAATAAAGGCTCTAATCGCAAAAGCTACTTCATTTGGGTGTGTTTGAGGTTGAATATCTCCCAATGCATTTCTAGGGACGAAATGAGCGAGAGTTAACATAATTGCTGGAAGTGAAAGCGCTATGCTTTGAGCAGGTTTAGTAATAAGAGCGTTCATTCCAAAATAAACTGCTTCCCTTCTTACACCAGTTTTAATCTCATCTTCATCACAAACTTGGGCCCACATCACATTAGTCAACACTAATGGTCCCACGAGTCCTATGCCAGCTAAAGCTAAACTGAAATACATAAACTCAGGGGGAATAAAGGTAATTAATAGTAAACCAGTAGCTCCAATAAATAATAATAATTGATCAGCTCTTACTACTCCAAATTTTTTTATTATTTTTGGTGTTATCCATACTCCCAAAATTAGCGGTATAAATATAGCTACAAGTAATAGAATCGAGGAAGTTTGAGTTACATAGTCAGCTAAATAAAACATCGAGCCCAAAATCATTTGTTGGATAAAAATACTCATAAAATTTCCTATCACTAATACAGCAAATGATTTGTTTTTAAGAGTGTATTTTAGAGCATCTTTAATACCGAGAGGTTCATCTACTTTTGTAAACTCTGGACGTTCTTCAAATTTATAAGTTGTATATAAAATAAAGAGTGTACCTACAATCCCTAGAGCTACCATAGCCATTTGCAAGGGAAATAATCCTTGTTCACTTCGAAAAAAGTCTGGAATTAAAAAGCCAATTATTGTACCTAATAAACTAAAAAAGGAGGCAAAAACGGATAATTTGTTTCTTTCTTGCTCATCTTCAGTTATTTCTGGAAGCAGCGCAGAATATATTAAAAACACAATTGTATATCCAGTGTCATAGAGAATTGTTGTTATTAGCATCCACCAAAATACAAGAAATTTATCGGATCCAACCGGAGCGAACCAAACTAAAATAAAAAACAATCCAAGAAACGGTGCTGTATATCGCATAAATGGTATTCTTCTTCCTTTTTTTAACTTAGCTCTATCTGAGTAAAATCCAAACAGAGGATCGTTAATAGCATTCCAAACAGCATAAATAATGCTCATCACGACAACTAAGTAAGCGTAAGGTCCAACAAGACCCAAATAATCGATGTAAAATATCGAAAGAAGCGATGCATAAGTACCACTTATAATAGATCCTCCAAAACTCGCTAAACCCCAATGAATACGCTGTTTAGTATTAAACTTTGGGGGCGCGAGACTTGATACATTTGATTTAGAACTTGCCATATCATAAATCCCTTTTTCCTAAATATATGGTTATTAAATATAATATTATTATGATATCTTTTAAATTTTAGACCGAATGTTTACAAATATGTAAATTCTAAAGCGAATACTTACAAACATGTAAATTTTTAAGCATTCATTGAATTTGTATTCTCACAGTAAATCTATTTTGGCTTATTTACAAAAATACAAATTAGTGTGTAAGTTTAAAGATTTAAACTATAACATTAAGCATAATACGCCAATTCTTAATCAAGATTCTTTTTGTCTATCGAGGAATAATAAATAGTAATTATTTATCTCATGCATGAGATCCAAATTGCTACTTAAAATTTTAGAACAAGAATAAATTTGGTCAATGTTTTCTCTCAATTCTCTATTCGTATACTTAATATATTTGGGTAAATCAAATCGAGGAAGAAAATATTTGAATTTAATATTAGGTAACAAATTAGCAGATTTCAATAAATTATTTAGCTCAATGCCTTCCTCGGAACGCATATATAATTGATAAACTAATGAATTAGATAGTTTCTTGTAAAATTCTAGTAGGTTACCGATATTTTTTGAGTTTATTTCATTTTTGAACGAGGAGTTTGATTCTAGGAGAAGAAAAAATACTAATTGGGATAAAAACTGGTTAATTCTACCTATTTTTGATAAAATTATAGGAAAGCTTTCAGGCATTGGAAGCGTTTTCATAAAACTTCCGTTATATCTAAGGTAATTTCCTGACATATGTAATGTCCCGTACAACGAATTAAAAACTTGATTAAGGAAATCTGAATTTAGTATCGATAACAAACAAAAATAATCGTCTGTTTTAAATGATGGTACCTTCAAAAAATACAGCCCAGTTAAATTAACAAAAATTCCTGGATCGTATACACAAGTAATTTCTTTTGATATTTCTCTAAAAATTAACTTTTCACTTGAGAGTTTGCTCCATACTTCTTTATATTCTGGTTGGTAACTAAAATAAGATACTTCTTCATTGACATTGGCAATCTTTATTCGCTTATCAAAATTAATGAAATATTTACCTACATTTCCAGTTCCCAATAAAAGGAGATCTTTATCAGATGCCTTGTGCTTATTCATATATTTAAAGTTTTCTGCCCATTTAATAAATCCAAATGGTCGGTATAGAATATTAAGGTCCGTTATTGCCTTTGATAAAGGTTTAAAGTTAGCATAAAGATAATTAATTAAATTGGCATTAGAATTTAATGGGATTATAAACGAAGGCAAAGAATGGATTATTCTTTGAGGAAATTTAATTAGTTTCTTGCTGTGAAGGTGTTTAAAATCGGCAATGTTGTCATAATTTTTAATCACAATAATATTTTTAGTATTGATGTTCTTTTTGCAAGATAGAATTATGGGATAAGCTGCTGTGTTTTTAAATATTGGTAATGAAGATATATTTATTATTTCCTTAATCTCTGTCGTTCGTAATAATAAATCTCTTATTTTCAAGCCATATTCTGCTGATAGAAATTTGTTGGTGGTTAGAAAGGAAAGACATCCAATTCCATTTTTTAGGGTTTTTAAAGATTTTTCAATAAAAACTACACTTAGGTCATATAATCTATAAGCGGACTCAAAATTCTTCTTTATTTCTTTCTTAAATTCTTTATCAACAATCTTTTTATTTTCTACATAGGGGGGATTACCAATGATAATATCAAAGTTTTGACCATCAAACTCAATTAAATAGTCCATATTAAACAGATTAAAGTTTAGATTTATATTATCGACAAATTCTTCAATTTCTCCTAAACTTGGATGGTTATCTTTATTTTCATTAAGCCTATTCTCGTTTTTCGAATAAACCCATTTTATTAACTTTAATTTTGACATCAATATCGATGTTTTATCAATATCGATTCCGAATATATGATTCTGAATAATTTTCTTCTTAAGATCGAAAGTATTTTGTTCAGGTTCGCATATTTTATAAAAATTGAAAAGTAAATTGGCAACAGCAATCAAAAATCTTCCCGTTCCGCAAGCAGGATCTAAAATTTTTATACGCTTTAGCCTTGTTTTAAGCTCATTTCTAAGATTTTTATTTTCTATAAAAATTTTTGAGAAATTATGGGCACTATCAAAATTTTCGCCCGTAATTAACATTTCTGAAAAATTACTGACAAAAATTCTAAAAATATTTAATACCATTAGATCAGCAATCGGTTGAGGCGTATATATTACCCCACGATTACGGTTATTGATTTTTTCAGCAATTCTTTTTTCTTCAAAACTCTTAATTACCGATTCTAAGGTAAAAGTAACGTTTTTATATGGCAAAATTTTTCATTAAACTGATTTAGAAATCATTTCATTAAAGGTTTTTATTTTATCTATTTCTATAATCATAGGCTTTATTTATAAAACTGTAAGGTATTAATTTTAAAATAAAGACATAGTTATTAGAGATTTTTAAATTTGCTGCAATTATTCGGAGTGAAAATTGATAGAAAAATCATTCTTAAATAAAATAATAAAAAATCCATACCTAATAGCTAAACTAAATTTTAACCAACTAATTTTAGTTTTTCGTGAAGCAGTCAAGCTATTTGGAGAAGAAAATCTAATATTAGAGTTAAAGAGCAAAAATTTACAAGATAAAGTAATTGTAATTGGAGACCTTCACGGGGATTTATTAAGTTTGATGAGATTGGTGGAAATAATCAGACTAGAGAACCCAAAATATGTTATCTTTTTAGGTGATATTGTTGATCGCGGTTTATATCAGTTAGAGTGTTTTATTTTAGTCCTAGCATTAAAAATTAAAGATTCTAATAAATATTATCTTCTAAAAGGGAACCACGAGACATTAGAAGTTAATCAGAATTATGGGTTTTATCAAGCTTTTTTGAATCGATTTAAGGATCCTAAGAAATTTAACCAGGTTTTAGCGATATACAACGCTCTTCCTTATTGTGTTTTACTAAATGAATCCTTATTATGTCTTCATGGAGGTATTCCAGAGGATTTTAATGCTATTAATAGATTAAGGGGTATTAAAACATCAGAAGTTAACTTAATTTATGAAAACACAGCTAAAAGCCTGCTACAAATTATGTGGAACGATCCTAAACCCAATTTAAAAGGCTTTACGGAAAGTTTTAGAGGAAGAGAGATAAAATTCTTTGGAGAGGATGTATTTACGGATTTTATGCGAGAAAATAAATTGGATTATTTAATAAGAGCTCATGAAAGATTCCCTGAAGGTTATAAGTGGTTTTTTAACGAACGATTGTTATCAATTTTTTCTTCTGCTAATTATCGAAGTATGTTAACCCCCATTCCCGCATCATACGCAATTATTAGGAATAAAACTGTGATGCCAAAGATTATTTCTTAATCATGTTAACAGATCGGAAAAATTTCTAATGAAAATAGAATCTGAAGTGTTGCTAATTTTCAATTTTTGCTCTCAATTTACATAATTTGAGAAGCATCTGGCTTTATAAACAGCAAATTATTACCGCGTATAAAAATTTCGTTGTATTTCGCCACAGGGCTCCCATCCATGATTTCAGTTGCGTTCTCTAGAATCATATTCATGTATGCATCGATTTCTTTTAATAAACCTTTATATTCCGTACCATCTTTTAATCTGAGCAAGATTTGACTGTTTTGAGCGGCTTGTAATATATTTAAAGGGTTCCTGTTTCTATTATTCTGATTTGACATTCTTTATCACTTATCAAAAAAACATTTATATTATAATTATTGAAAAGATAATTTAAAGAAAAACTTTTTTCAATTAAAACCTTTCTAAGAATATTGAACCCTCTAAGTAAAGATTCAGATAATAAAAAAAATATTATCGCTAAATATAATTCAACCTCAAGCTTCTACGATGATAGATATAGGAATATCCAGAATTCGAAATTCAAACTACTTTTAAGGGATTTTAAATTTGATAATAAAATAATATTGGATGCGGGTTGTGGGACAGGGCTTCTTTTTGAATTTTTTCTTAGATCTAATCAGCAAATACATAATCGGAAGCAAAGATATATCGGTTTAGATATTTCCTGGAAAATGCTGAAACAATTCTTATACAAGATAAATAAAGTAAAAACTATCAAATACGTGAATTTAATTTTAGGGGATATAGAAAATCTACCCTTTAGGGAGGAAAAAATTCACCAAATTTTTGCTGTTACATCACTACAGAATTTGTATGACATTGAGAAAGGATTGAGAGAATTATTTCGAATTGGTCAGCAAGGAGCTTCATTAAATTTATCGATCTTAAGAAAAAATTTGAATTTAGATAAAATATATTCGTACCTAAAAACAGAAATCGTAGACTTAAATTTAATAAGGTTGGAAAAGGTTGAAGATGTAATTATTCAGGGCAACCTTTTTAAAAAAAAATGAATTTAATTCTTTTTTTTTTCAAATGATTGAATGATATCTAAAGGGTTGCTTTCTATATTGTATTTTTTTTTAAAGTAATTACACACATTTGTTATATCTCTTTCTAAAAGCGAATTTGCATTTGGATGATCTGAAGGAACCCATTGTAACCAATCAATAATTAAGATATTATCTTTATTATCTACTACAATATTGAACTCTCCAAGATCTCCGTGTATCATTTTTGTTTTTTGATAAACAATTTTAATTTGTTTGATAATTTTGTTAAACATTTTGATTGGGTTTTTAATATTTCTATGATACGCTAATTCTTTTCCTCTTAAGTAAGACATAACTATTATGTGTCTATTAAATCCAATTGGTTTGGGTGTATCTAATTTAAGTTCATAAATCTTGCTTAACGCTTCAAATTCTTTTTTAGCAGCAAGTCTATTTATATACAACCAGGATGCGTGTTTTCGATTTCCAATGAAGCTCCTTAGCCTTTTAATGTTTTTAAAGCTAGTCCTCCCAATTCGATAAATTTTTAATGCGAAAATATTCCCATTATCATCCATACACCCATATACATCTGATTCTTTTCCTTTACCAATCAATGGTCCTATCTGTCCAATTATCTCCTTTTCAACTAAAGTATGAAGAGCTAAGATATCATAACCAATTGAATTGAGAGTGTATGCTACTTCAGTTTTAGACGAATCTCTTATTATTAGATCTAATTTATGAACCCTTTTAAGGCGAAATAATGTCTCTTCCATAGGATACCTTGAATAGAATTTAATGTTATTTATTGTAACAAATTCTGATCGTTTCATACCGATCTCAATTGCCATTAAAATTCTTAGGTCTTCCTTTTCCATATCAGGAAGAATTTTGGCTGCTTCGGTCATTTTGTTTAGTATTTTATTTTGGCATTAGTTTAAGACCGTAAATTAAATAATAAATTTACGATATACTTTAATGAAATTAATAAGTTCTACAAAATTTGGTATTTCATATATAGCGATTCCAAAAACGATTATTACCAGAAATAATAGTATATCGCTCTGTTTAATATAGTAGATTGAAGCTGTCGATCCATCTTGAAATAAAAACAAGAATATTCCTTGTTGGAGATAAATAGCAATTCCAATAGAAATTACAAGTCCTATAATTGAATAAGTTATTATTGTGTATTCAATTTCGATGATACCTATAGTTAGGATAATCGCAAATGATATTATCGTAAGGATTATAAAAAATAAGGAAATTGATAACCAATTATCGTAAACTCCTGAACTCACTTCATAAGTATATCCCGTTTTTCTCCAAACTAACGAAGTACTTAGATTTAAAAATGAAATTAATGGAAAAATTAATGCAGGGAGTGAAAAAATGAAATAAAGCCTTAAAGTAATAAATCTTGAAAATTTATAGAATTCTTTTTTATCTTCATGCTTTATTTCGCTCAGCATTTTATCTAGTCTAATCTGAACATAATCTGGAACTTTTTCCTTCAATATGGAGATTTGAAAATTAATATTGGGGTAATTAGAAATTAGATTTTTTAATAGTTCGTATCCTTTTTTTAATCTTTCTTGAGAACTTTTTGGTCCGTTCCATACATAAATAATATTGCGTTCCTCGTCCAAAAGTGCGCAAAGATCGTGGTAAAGTAAACTTGATTGCTCTTCAATCCACTTTTTATTAGCTTCATCGAAAATGTATGTTTTGAGCATAGATATTCAAATAATTTTAACTCTGAGTAATTTATATCTTTTTCTATATGGATATTATCATATTAAAGGAACAGAAAATTAAAAACAAACAAAAAATAAAAAAGCTAATAACTTAAGATGTGAATGAGGTAAAATTATTCATTTTCTACCCTTTTTTGAATCTGCTTCCATTGATCCTCAATATAACTCTGATGTCTCTCAATATCTTCATCAGATATGCTTTTGAACCTTTTTTGAGTATTTAAATACTCTATGATAGGTTTCCGTTTTTGAGGATCTAAATATTTGCTACTATCTTTTGATAATACAAATTTGCCCTCAATAACTTCATAAAGGGGCCAAAAACCGGTTTGAACTGCTAATCTCCCAATCTCAATTGAATCTTTAGGGTTATATCCCCAACCTGGTGGGCATGGAGCAAGAATGTGAATATATTTTGGACCATTAATTTTCATAGCGTTTTTAAATTTCTCGTATAAATCAAGAGGGTAGGAAGAAATCGCTGTGGCTACATAAGGTATACCGTGTGCTTCTAGAATTTTAGCCATATTTTTCTTATATCCTCTTTTACCATTAGGGGTAGTAGTACTATAAGCACCATATGGCGTACTTCCGCTCCTTTGGACTCCAGTGTTCATATAAGCCTCATTATCGTAACAAGCGTAAATAAAATTCGTACCTCTTTCAACAGCTCCACTTAAACTCTGAATTCCAATATCTACAGTACCGCCATCTCCTGCAAACGCTACCACATTAACATCGTCAGCTAATCCTTTGTCTTCAAGTGAAGCAACGATTCCCGACGCTGAAGCACCTGTAG
>JAGXNP010000091.1 GCA_019894885.1 Promethearchaeota archaeon
AATTTTTATGCTTATATTTACAACTTACTATTTCTTGTCAAAAAAGAATAGTTTTACTAAAAATCTTAAATATTCTAAGATTATAGAGTACGGTCAAACATTTGATGCTATACCTTTGTTTAATTTCATAAAAAGTTCTGATCCCTTACTTAGGGATCACGCAGAGAAGACCCTTTTAATGATGTATGAGCGAATTCCTTTAAAATCAGAAATTTCTCTGGACGATTGGGAGTACAAAGATTCTTTATTGGATGGAATTAGTGATTCAAATCCGAATTCGAGAAGAATTTCTATTCAAATATTAAAAAAATTAGAGAAAGATACCTCTGAAGTAATTATACCGTGGATACTAGAAGCTCTCGAATCACCGAATTACGATAAAAGCATACCTATTGCTGAATCAATACTTCATGCTGAAGCCTCGTTAATAAAAAAAATACCTATAAAAATCATTAGAAACCTAATATCAGATTCTGAGTGGAGGATGAAACTGATCGGGTTAAAATTATTAACCAAATTAATCGAAATTGAAAAAGAATCAGTTCAAAATATAAATTTAATGCAATTATTAAACGATCCAAATAGTTTCGTTCAAATTGAAGTTCTAAATCTGCTATCAGAGACACAGTTGAATGTGAAACCTGAAATATTATTAAATAAAATTCATCATCCTAATCAAAACATTAGAGCAGCGGCAATTCGAAACTTGAAAAATCTCAATCTTGAAAAACCTGATTCCAATATTGTTAAAACATTAATTCCCTTGATGTACGATACTAACAGTAAAGTACGAGCCTCTTTATTTGACGTAATTTCTAAAATAGGGAACTTTAAGAAATATTCTATTCCTGTCTCGTTTTTCTATGACGGATTACTAGATTCAGATGAAAAGGTAAGGAAAGCATCAGTCTTAGCTCTAGAAAAATATTATGCTGAAGAACCCAAGTCCATCGATCTAGAAAAAATTATCAGTCAAATTGATACTGAAAATTTAGATTCATTAAATAGTATTGTATCTCTATTAGGGATAATATGGCAATGTAATCCTGAAAAGATCTTAACAACTTTATTAATATTCATAAAATTCAACAATTCCGAGTTAAAAAAAGGAATTTCAGAGATTATTGTTAAGAACTTTAAGAAAAATCCAACTCTAATTTTAGATAAACTAATCAGAATTAAAGATGAAGCAAAATTTATATCAAAAGGTATTATTTCTCAAACGATTATTAAGATATGCAGACAATACCCTAATGAAGTAATCCCAAAATTAATTGATCAGTTGAATTCGGAAGATCTTAATACAAAAATTAATATCATCTCTTCGCTGGATGGGTTAATAGACGATTTTATTGATTTAATAGCCCTTAATTCAATAATAAGAATAATTAAAGGTGAAAATGAGATTGTTCTAAAGAAAGAAGCCGCTCACTTAATTTCTAAAATTGCACAAACCAAACCACTAGCATTAAAATCTGTATTAGCAGAATTATTACAATTTCTCCCTAAACAAGAATTATCTGTTAGAATTGTATTAACTAAATCTATACTGGAAATTTCAAAAAGTTTACTGGATATTATACCTGTTCCTCTCATTATAGAATACTTATCTGATTCCGATTCATTCATTAGAGAAACAAGTGTGAAAATTTTAGGCTATATTGGAAAAACTCTACCGATGCCTACTATTAATGCTCTAATTAACCAAGCTTTAATTGACGAAGAATGGATCGTACGTGACGCTACAGTTACAAGTTTAGGAAAACTAATCCCATTTATTGAAGACAAGGAAGTAATTATTAAGAATTTAGTAAGTTTAATGGATGACGATAAAAGTTGGGTCCGGCGATCATCAATGAAAATTCTTTCTTCAATTAAAGAAATTTCTGAATCCGAAATCCCCTTTATAAAAGTTTCGGAAAACTTATTGAACGAAGATCCAAAAGTTAGAGAAGGAGCAGCTAATTTATTAAATATTTACAGCTTTGAAGATATTGATAAAGTTTTTCAGAATATTATATCATTATTAGGAGACGAAGTAGAAGATGTTAGAGCAACCACCGCAGATGTAATGGTGAAAATCATCCAAAGAATGGGTATAACTAAAATACTCTCAAAATTATTAAAAAATTTAAGCGATGAATCCACTTTAGAAACACAACAATCAATAGCAATTATATTGGGGCGAACAGTGAGATATGCAGATGAAAAAATAAAAAAGAGGGTAATATCTCTGCTTAAAATTAGATGTGAAATGTCGCAAGATAAAATAATTTGCGAGATTCTAAACAAATTAAGAGAAGGTTAAAACAAACCATAATTTTGGTGATAATTCTGTGGAGTATTTCACTAAACTAATTCTCTCCTACTATTTTTTTCCGACAAATTTTATTTACTGTTTAATAAGCTTAAATCGTTAATATATCGGATTAAAATATCACCAAAAATAATTTGGGTATATCAATGTTATAAAAAAGGTGATCTCTGTTGACAACCCCAATGTCCAGCCCTAGTATACCTATTCATAAAATTCAGCGTTTTGAAGAATTTTTTAGATTATATGAAGAAAAACCTGGAGTATATAAATATCAAGACTTGATTAATGATGTTATTTCAAAAAGTGGCAACATATTAACTATTTTCTACGAAGATTTATTAGCATTTGATCCACAAATTGCTGAGCTTTTAAGAAAAGATCCAAGTTCCCTTTTAAAAGATGCTACTGATGCTTTCAAGAATATTATGAAATTTCAAGGCGGTAATCTAATTGATCAAGATTATTTTGTAAGGATAACAACCAAAGACGAACTGAGTCCCCTATTTATAACTTTAAGAGGTTTAAGGGCAAAAAACATAGATCGTCTTGTATGGACTAACGGAATTTTAGTGAGGAGTTCAACGATACGACCAAAATTAATTAAAGCAGAGTTCGAATGTATGATATGTGGCGCAACATTTGAAGTTTTTCAACTTACATCTAGAATAAAATGGCCAAAATTTTGCAATGGTACACGATGCAAAGCAAAATCTCAATCAGATTTCAGGCTTATTTCAAGAAATTCTGAATTTATAGATTGGCAGAGCGTCATGATCCAAGAAATACCGGAAGATCTTCCTCCTGGTAGAATACCTAGAGCTATTCAAGCAATATTAACCTACGATTTAGTAGATAGTGTAAAACCGGGTGATAGGGTCACTTTAATGGGGGCATTTAAATCAGTGCTAGCGCAACCTACTACAAGTATGAATAGTACACTCTTCAGAACTTTTATCGATGTCAATTACATCGATCCAGAAGACAAGACAGAAGGATTTATCGAATTATCTAAAGAAGATAAAGAGGAGATTGAAAGATTATCAAAAGAACCCATGATACAAAAGAAAATAGCAAGGTCTATATCCCCAGTTATCTATGGAAGAGAAGACCTGAAAATGGCCACAGCACTAAGTTTATTTGGGGGTACTAGAAAAATACGACCTGGGGGAGGATATAAGCGAGGGGATATACATGTCTTATTTGTAGGGGATCCAGGTACTGGTAAATCAGAGATCCTAAAAAGCGCAATTGAAGTATCACCTCGCGGTTTGTATACATCAGGGAAAGGTTCAACGGCAGTTGGTCTAACAGCTGCGGTTATTAAAGACAATGAAACCGGTCAAATGAACCTTGAGGCAGGGGCCATTATACTAGCTAATGGAGGGGTCGCTGCTATAGATGAATTCGATAAAATGGACACATCCGATAGATCAGCTCTACACGAAGCAATGGAGCAACAAACAGTTAGTATTGCTAAAGCAGGAATTGTAGCTACTTTAAAAGCCCAAACAGCAATCATAGCGGCAGCAAATCCTCGTACTGGAAGATATGATCGCTACAAAACACCGACGCAAAATATTCATCTTCCACCTTCACTTTTATCTCGTTTCGATTTAATTTTTATCGTTACGGACAAACCAGATCCCGCTAATGATGCACAAATGGCAGAGTTTATATTACAGAATTCAATGCAAGGACCAAAGGATAAAACAAACAGTAAATCTAGTAATGTAGCTCCTATTAACAATGAACTTTTAAAAAAATACATTAAACATGCAAGAAGGAAATATTTTCCTGTATTGAGTGAAGAAGCAAAGGAAACAATTAAAGAATTCTATTTACAACTACGAGGTCAATACGACAGTGAAGATGCGATTGTTTCGATTTTAGCAAGAAATCTAGATGCTCTCGTGCGATTGAGTGAAGCTTATGCAAAAATGGCATTAAGAAATAAGGTCATCAAAAGTGATGCTGAAGAAATTATAAAATTATTTAAGAGGTATTTAAAAGACACAGGTTACGATGAAAGCACGGGAAAGATTGATATGGATAGGATTCTAGTTGGCCAATCTCGGAGCTCTATCGGTAAACTTGATAAAATGCTTACCAGATTAAAAGAAATATTTGAAGATAACAATTGGAAAGCTTTAGAAAAGAACAATGTTATACAAATTCTTGAGCTTGAAGAAGGTTTAGATGAAAAATGGATTAAAGATGCCTTGGAAGAACTTGTTAAAGAGGGCACTCTTTATGAACCAAGGAATAACACATTTAAATTTACTAATAAGGACGATTAATTCCCCTTGAATTAACAATTCCTTTTTAAATTCAATTAAAACTAAATTGATTTATAGTGATGGAATTACCTAACAACAGTAATAAATTCAGAAAAGTGGAAGAATTTGTCTTTGAATTTTACGATGAGGCCTATGGTGAATCCTTGGATGATGTAGAAGCACCAGAAATAACCAAGGAATCCAATGAAGTTGATTTTAAAGCAGATTTAAATGAAGAACAACTCGAAATCGTGAATAACATACAAGGTCCGATGCTGGTCATTGCAGGAGCTGGTTCAGGAAAAACGAGGACTATCGTTTATTCTGTTGCTAAACTTTTAGTGTCTGGAGTAAAACCTAGTGAAATAATGCTTGTTACCTTCACGAACAAAGCCGCTAGCGAAATGATTAAGCGAGTAGAGACTTTACTTGGAAAAAGACCAAAGGGTCTATGGGCGGGCACTTTTCACTCAATTGCTAGCCGATTTTTGAGGATGTATGCAAAAACGCTTGGATTAAAACCCAATTATACAATTATGGACGAAACTGATGCGAAAGGATTAATGAAGCTATCAATTAATAAAACAGATGTAAAAGATCTAGAAGAAAGATTTCCTACATCCGCAATGGCAAAAGCCATTTTATCGTTTTCAATCAACTGTAATAAGACAATTCGTGAAGTAATTCAATGGAAACATGAACAGTTTGATAGCGATACTATCGTTGCCAAATTACACGAAGTTATCAATATTTATAAGAATAAAAAAGCAGAAGATAGCTTAGTGGATTTTGATGATCTATTAGTTTTCTGGAATAGGTTATTAGATGAAAGATTTGTTGCGAAATTAATAGCTAAGAAAATCAAATTTGTTTTGGTTGACGAGTATCAAGATACAAATTATATACAAGATGAGATTATTTATAAAATTGTACAACAAAATCCAGAACATAATTTAATGGTTGTTGGTGACGATTCACAAAGTATATATGCGTTTCGAGGCGCCAATTTTCAGAATATATTGAATTTTGAGAAAAAATATAAAGAATGCAAAAGATACGCTATAACTCAAAATTATCGTAGTGTTCCTGAAATTTTAGATTTAGCTAATGAGTCAATAAAACATAACTTATCTCAATATAAGAAAGAGATGCATACTACACGTAGAAATGGAATGAAACCTATTCATGTTTCAACTGATTCTGATGGATGCCAAGCAGAATTTATAGTAAATATGATAAATCAATTGAAATTTGAAGAGTTTGATTTAGATGATATTGCTGTTTTGTATCGCGCTGGTTATCACTCCTTAAGAATAGAATTGGAATTACAAAAATATAATATCCCTTACGTTGTTCATTCAGGGGTATCCTTCTTTGAAAGAGCTCATGTTAAAGATTTACTAGCACATTTACGTATTATTCAGAATACGCAAGATGAGATCTCTTGGTCAAGAATACTTTCTTTATTTCAAGGCATCGGAAAAAAGACTTCCTCTAATATTTTCAAAATGATATCGGCTATAAACAACCCTTTAGAAAATTTAACTTCAAATAACCGTCTCTCCAATATATTAGATAAATTGAAAATTCGCAAGCTTATAAGAGAAGAAATCTGTGATTATTTAGAGAAATTTTTTATATCTATTAAATATAGCAAACCTGACGAAGTTATTAATAAACTAATTGTTCAATTAAGAAAATACTTAAAAAATCAATATGGTAATTGGCAAGATCGCTTAGAAGACCTAAAACAAATTAGTATTTATTCCCAAAATTATGATTCTATTCCTATTTTTTTGGATACTATAACCTTGAACAAATCTACCTTTGAATCTAAAAAAGTGGGTTTATCATCTATAGACAACCAATCATCATTAACACTTTCCACAATTCATAGAGCAAAAGGATTGGAATGGAAAGTTGTGTTCATTCCGATGTTATCCGATAATTTATTTCCATCGAGCAAGGTTAAGATTAATTCTCCAGAATATGAGGAAGAACGGAGAATATTTTATGTAGGAATTACCAGAGCAAGAGACAGATTATTTTTAATATCTCCCAAAAGTATTAAAGTTTTCAAAGGTCAAAGAGAGTTAAACACCTCCCAATTCATAAGAGAATTAAATCCAAATGTTTACAAAAAAGAAATTCATAATTTTAATAATCTAACTCAATTAAGTCAAGAGGAAGATTTAACTAAAAGAAGACCAAAAAAAAAAGAAGAATTACCCTTATTTACAACAGCAGATACACTATTAAAAGATTAATTTATAACTTTTAAATTAAGAGATTAATTTAATTCTATTAATTTTATCAACAAAAATTAATATTTGGAAAGAATTTCATGAAAGCGGCTGTATTTATTGATATAAAAAAAATTGATTATAGAGAGGATTATCCAAAACCATCTCCAGGAGAGGAGGATGTAATCGTAAAAACGCATTATTGTGGAATTTGCGGAAGTGATATAACTAATTATAAGTTCAAGATGTATCAGGTACCTTTAATTATGGGTCATGAATTTTCGGGGGAAGTGATAGAAATCGGCTCTAATATTACTGATATAAAACAGGGAGATAAAGTTTGTGGAATAAATGTTGCGTTAGATATCGATCAAGGACAATTAGACGGTATGGGAATTTTTAAAGATGGAGGATTTGCTGAATTCGTAAAAGTTCCAAGAAAATACTTATTCCAAATACCGAAATCTGTTTCAACTAAAGAAGCTGTAATGATTGAGTCATTTGCTAATGTTTGTAGGGGAGTAAAATTATCCAATATTACTGAAAACCAAAATATAATTATTATAGGGGCGGGAAATATTGGATTGTGTTTTTTAAGTTATTTATTAAAAGAAAAAAAACCTAATTATATCATCGTAATTGAGCCACAAGCATTTTTAAGAGAAAAGGCAAAAGAATTTGGGGCAATTGAATCTTTTCCCCCAAATCCAGCAAAAATTAAAAAATTTTTAAAAAGAAATGGAAAACCAACTTACATTTTTGATTGCGCTGGAAATCAAAAGTCAATCTTAATGGCAATAGATTTAATAAAAAAAGGAGGATCTGTTATTTTGGAGGGAGTTTTTAAAGGTAAAGTATCATTTCCAATGTTTCTATTGAATTCTAAGGAAGTTAGTATTAAGGGTGTTTTAGGTCATGATCGTGAGGATATTCTTTGTGCTATAGAGTTTTTTTCTCAGGATAAAATAAATGCAAACAAATATATATCTCAAATTATACCTATTCGAGATATTCAACATGCTTTTGAAAAATTTCTTGATCCTGGTCAAAGAGAATTTATAAAACTCGTTATTGAAGTATAACGCTTAGAATATAATTTAACAAATTTATTCTATTCTTTAGATGTAATAATCGCTTCAGCTATTTGATGAAATGCATTTTCAACATTTTGACCATTTTTGGCAGATGTAAATATTGTAGCTTCTACATCGATATCTTGAGCTAATTTTTCAATATCATTATTAGAAATAATGCGATTCAGATCTACCTTATTTACAACCAAAATCTTAGGAATATCTCCACAATATTTTTTGAGATCTTGATTCCAAAACTCTTTTAATTGTTCAAATGTATTTCCTCTCGTGATATCTCCAACAATCAGAGCACCATGAGCACCTTTATAATAAAAATGTCTCATCTTTATCCATTTTTCTTGACCAGCAATATCCCAAATTTGGATAGTGACATTGTTTCCTGATTTTAAAAGTAATTCCTTAACATACAAGTTTGTTCCTATTGATACCCTATAATCCTTAGAAAAATAACTAGATATAAATTTTTTTACTAAAGAAGTTTTTCCCACGCCAGATTCTCCAATTATTATGACTTTAATGTGATAAACCATTATTTTTGGAAAGTTCTATAATATCTTTATTTATCTAGAATTTCTACATAATAAAAAGTTATAAATATTTTGTTAATTAAATCTTTCATTATGAATGACAATAACTTCTGGTATTAAATCTGAGGATATCTTTATGAAAACAGGTTTAATTTACGACCCTATTTATTTAGAACATAGAATAGGAGTCCATGTTGAAAGTCACGAAAGACTTATTGGAATAATGGAGTTTCTAGAAGAAAAAGGTATATTGGATAACGAAAATTTTAAGATAATTCGACCGCGAGAAGCTACCTTGGAACAAATCAAATATGTTCATCAAGAGAGCTTAATTAAAGAAGTTAAAGAAGTTAGCGAGATAGCTAAAGTTACAGGACATATTCAGCAGCTTGATATGGACACAGCTGCATCAGCAAAGACATATGAAGCGTCACTTTATAGCGTTGGTGGAAATTTAAATGGTATTGATGAAATTATTGAAGGAAAGGTTAAGAATGCTTTCGCTTCAGTAAGACCTCCTGGTCATCATTCAAACTCTTACAAATGTGCAGGTTTTTGCATTTTTAACAATGTAGCGATTGCTGCTGAATACCTTCTTAAAGAAAAGGGGCTAAAAAGAGTGGCTATAATAGATTGGGATTGTCACGCGGGAAATGGGACTTCGGATATTTTCTACAATGGTTCCAAAAACGGTGAAGTAATCTTTTTTGACTCGCATCAGGATGGTAGGACACTTTATCCAGGTACTGGATTTATTAATGACATAGGGGAGGAGGGGGGACAAGGGAAAATAATTAATTTTCCGATGCCTCCGAGAGCTGCTGATGATGTTAATATAATATTTTTTGATGAAATTATAGCTCCCATTTGCCGAGAATTTAAACCAGAATTTTTCCTAATATCTGCTGGATTTGATACTCACTGGACGGACAGACTTACTAATATGGGTTGGACCTATCAAGGACCGGCTAATTATTTGAAGAAAATTAAAGAGATAGCTGGAGAATACGCTAATGATCGAATTTTAATTACTTTAGAAGGGGGATACGAAATTGATAAGCAAGCTAGAGCTGTGTATAATTGCATGCAAGTTCTCGATGACAGTAAAAATGAACTAATAGAAGAAAGTGCTAGAGAATCCGATAATGATGTTTTGAACTATATAAATAATAAGGTTATCCCTAAATTAAAAGAACATCTTAACCCTTATTGGAATTGCTTCTAATTTTTTAAGAAGAAATTTAACGATATCGCTCATTTGTGCTATAGTTTATAAACAAAATTCACTATTAAAGTTACAATTATTGGTATTATTAAGTATAAACATAAGAGATGATTATTATGTCGGATGAATATGAAAAAGACGAGGAAGAAGAATACAAACCTCGTGGTCCTCCCCCTATACGACCACCACCCACACCACCTCCTTCGATGCCTCCACCCTCAATCCCACCCCCCACGCCACCTCCTTCGTTTGAACCTCCAGTATATCAGCCCGAACCAACTATGCCAAGTGGTCCCTCACAAACAGACTATAATGCTGCTATATCTCAAGTCCAGGAAAGGAATAATGTCATAGGGCAATTACAGAATCAGATAAGTGAAGTAAATGCTCAATGTGCAGATTTAAATTCACAACTCTTAGTTAAAGATAACCAAATAACTCAATTGAATAGCCAAATCAACAGTTTTCAGAGAACTATTGAAGGATTTCAGAATCAAATTACCCAAATTAATAATGAGAAAGCTCAACTACAAGCACAATTACCTCAATTACAAAATCAACTACAACAAGTTCAACAAGAAAATTTGAACCTCCAACAACAAATAGGACCACTACATGCTCAAATTAGCAAATTACAGGAAGAGGTATCCTATAAAGAGAAACGAATCCAAGAATTGAAAGAACCAAAGGCAGTTATGCCTTCAAGTTTAGCTCAAGGAATAACCTCACAAAGTCCAACATTTGGGAGTAGTCCAACCATTCCAACTACTTCTACTCCATCGACAGCTACACCTAGTATCGATGCTGGATTCGGTTCAGGACGGAGAATTTGCCCAAATTGTGGGGCTACAGGATTTGCTATTAAGGAAGTTGAGGATAAATCAAAAATATTAAGTTATATTCCTAAACCACAATATGCTAAGAAGAGTATCTGCACGAAATGTGGTTTTGAATTTTAGTTTTTTAATTAACCTTCCTTTTTTTGATTTTTTTTTGAAAAACTATATCATTTTCTACTTATTCTATCCATTTTGAGCAATATTTCATATGAATCAGAAATATTAGGAAAATTATTTATACGATAATTTTAATTAATATTGCAAACTTAGGATGGAAAAGTTAAGGGTAAAATAGAGTAGAAATGTCAGAATTTCGTGAAGATTTATTAATTACTGCAATAAACAAAAAGAGAGTGATTAAAATCATTCTTACAGCAGTACTATTGGTATTTGCGTTTGCTTTTTCAACATTCTTCTTTAGTTTACTTTGGGATAGTCAAAGACCCCCTCCGAGCGACTATTTACTTGAAGCAGATGAAGAGATTGGCGTACCAACACATATCCCTTTCCCTTATAATATTTCAGATTTTCTAGATCTATTTTCTGATCTCAATTTAACACAAGACCAATTATCTGATCTTATAGATGCGTTAGCAGATATGTTCGATGGTGATATCGACGACTTGGACTTAAGCGATTACGCACAAGCCCTTGCAGCTCTTATGTTCTCTGAAGTTGAAGTATTCAGAATATATGACTACGAAGATTATAATGAGATTTTAACGAAATTCTGGAAATATGAAAGTTTTGACGAATATACGGGAGACGGATGGCACTCCTCTGCTGCTACAGCACCTTATTCTTATTACACCTTAGGTGATTATTTTTCCCGACATTGGGATAAGGACCTCCTTTCTTTAAAAATACCACTTACTCCCAGTATTGGAATAAATTCTATGGTTATACCCACTCTATTTCATACTCCTTTTATTATGGAAAATAGTGTTCAAGCGAATAATATGCAAGGAACACCCAATTTATTTAAAGACGAATTTAATTGTACAACCCTCGATATTGACTTTAGTATGGAAGAGGATGTTAATATGACATACGAAATATTTGGATTGGATTTACCAACTAGTTCAGAGATAGACGCAGTAGCAATAGAACCTTCTTATACT
>JAGXNP010000092.1 GCA_019894885.1 Promethearchaeota archaeon
ACTAAAAACTTTTTTTTTTTAAGACTAACCTATTATATCCTTCAACTCTGTAAAAAACTAAATACTAAGTTAAGGTTAAATCCGTCTTTAAATAAATTTAGAAATTAGAATACTTTTTTTACTATCAAGATATTTTTAATAAAAGGGACTAAATTGATGATTACATGGAGTACAATTCTGAATCAACCTTATCAAATAAGAATAGAATAATCGCTAATTTCTTATTAATTTTAACCACACTTTTGTGGGGCACATCCTTCATAATTACTAAAAATCTCACTCAAGAAGTTCCCATTTTCTTATACCTTGGTATAAGGTTTTCAATAGCGATCATTGGATTTATTCCCTATTTGATTCGCATAAAAAGAATGAATAAAAAAATTCTCTTATTTGGAACCTTGACGGGATTAATGTATTACTTTGCAATCGTTTTTCAAACTCTTGGAATTCAAACAACTACTGCTGGTAAGGCGGCGTTTATTACGGGGTTAAGTACTATTATGGTGCCTTTTATCACCTGGTTAGGATTTAGAAAAGCCATTAAGAAGAGAGTATGGTTTGCCGTAATCATTTCTATAAGTGGAATGGTATTTTTGTTGTTAGAAGGAGAGTCAATTATCATCATAGGAGATTTTTTAGTCCTTCTATGTGCTGTGTTATACGCATTTTTTATCGTATTAAACGATAAATATGTTCGAATAGTAGATGTATATTTGTATTCTACGGTTCAATTAATTGTAATTAGCGTTTTTAGTTTTGGGGGCTCGTTTTTACTTAATGAAAGGTATGATCTGATGAATGTTAGTTTCCTTTTTTGGTTCATATTTATTTATATGGGTTTAGCGGTAACTACAGGAACCTTTATCTTTCAAAATTGGAGCCAACAGCACCAGGAACCAACTCAAACGGCAATTATTTTCACTTTAGAGCCCGTTTTTGCCGTAATTTTCGCGTCATTCGTTTTTGGAAACGAAACTATGACAATTTACGGCTGGATTGGTTGCTTATTGGTCTTTAGCGCCATTTTAATTACAGTATTAAAAAACAAGAATAAGGATAAAAATGAAGTTCCGTTGATTGATCCACAAAATTCTCATTTAGAATTAAATAATATTGATTCAATTTAAATTAGGATATAATCGTTCCTATCCAATGAAATTAAAAAATTAGCTGATTTTAGCAATAATAAATTAAAAATCTCATCAATTTTCCTTAAAAATAAATTTATTAACAATTAACCTATTAACTCAACAAAATTGATGTATTTATCTTGAGAAATATTTTTTTCGATGGAAATAAAATATACATATATTAAGAACTCTTCAAAAATCTATTCTCGAAAAGGCTATTAACATTGGAAAAGCTTGAAAACAAAAAATTGCATATGTGTGAAAAATGCGGTAATATTATGGCTAACAGGGTAATTAAAAGAGATTTAAATAATAAATCAACTCATCTAGAAAAAATTCTTCAATGTATTGTCTGTAGACATTGGATTCCCTTAAGATAATTCTGATTCTAATTTAAAGCTAAAATAGTTTAGAGTGTTCTGTAATCATACAAAAGCTATTAATCCTCAACTAGGGTTTAAAGTAGAAGTTTTAAATAACACTTTAATGAATATTGATTATGAAAGATATTATTGAAATGCCAGAAGAAAACATTTCAGTTAAAACAAAATTAAATTTCAGTGTTGGGAACTTGGCAAATTACTTGTTAAACGGACTTGTATTTGGTAACCTGACTTTTTTTTACCAAGTTAAACTTGGTGCCAATACTGGCTTATTAGCGATTGGTTGGTTAATCTTTGCGATTTGGAATACGGCAAATGATCCAATTGTGTCCTACATTGTTGATAATACCAGGACTAAGATTGGCAGAAGAATCCCTTATATTCGTTACGGTTCAATTTTCTATGGTTTAGCGTTCATTTTTTGTTGGATTCCAATATCACCGTTGGATAATGAAATTGGGCTTTTTATTAATTTTCTAGCAGCATTGTTTCTACTTGATACCATGTTTACTATCGTTGGAGTGTGTTACTTTTCGCTTCCTAATGAAATTGCTATAACCGCTAAACAACGAGCTAGTTTAGGAGTATATAGTGCCGTTATAGGGTTTATTAATTTAGTTTTCGGATTAGTAGTACCGATAATCCTGCTTACAGGACCTGAGGAGACTCATCCGTTTTTCGTTCCAGCTATGATAATTATTGGCTTAGGAAGTTCTTTAATATTATTTGTATCATCTTTTGGGATCAAAGAAAACATGTTTGCTCAACTCCAAGAGCACGAAGGTTTTATAGAAGGATTGAGATTAACACTAAAGAATAAGCCCTTCTGGATATTGATGATCCCAGCTTTTCTACTTGGAATTATCTTCCCAATCTTTTCAACAGGAATTCTTTATTATATCAGCTATAATATTGCTGGACAAACTCCTATCTTTGTCTTATTGGCAATAATATTAGGGATCGTTTTGGGTATGGTCCTGAACCTAAAAAAAATAACAACTTGGCAACCAAGAAAGACAATGATCATAAATATGTTATTAGCTGCTGTAGGATTTACCATCCTGTTCTTTATTGGAAGTAACGCAATATTTGCAGCAATTCCGTTTTTAATTATTGGAATTGGATATGCGGGAGGTATGGTTGCAAATCCCGTACTAATGGGAGATGCGATTGATAACGACGAACTCATCACTGGAAAGCGTAGAGAGGCAATCTATGGAGGTGTAAATGCAATTGTAACAAAACCGGCTATATCCATAGCTAATTTTATATATCTCTCAGTTATTGCTGCTTTTGGGTTTGAAGCTCCTAATGGTGTTATCCAACCACAAACAGACATGGCATTAATCGGGCTTTTATTTGCATTTTGTATTATTCCGGCTCTTCTTCTAGCTTTAACAGCTTTGGGATTAAGATGGTATCCCTTGGATGGACCAGAATGGCTAGATAAGAAAAAGCATATCATGGAACTTCACGAAGAGAAGGAGAAAGAGTATCTTCAATCTCTATCTTAAAAAAAAAAGTCTAAGACCTCAAACTTATAAACAATTTCTATTTATTTTTTCTTGAAAAGTTTCCTCTTTTTCGTTATTTAGCTCAATCCAAAGAGTAAGAATACAATTTTGCTTTGATAATCACATTCAGCTATAACAGAGAAGAGAAAGGAAGGGAATGACTTATTTGAGCAAAAATTATTAAACAGGGAGAGAATTAAACTCAGTGAGCTTAATAGAGGGCGAAATCCAATGTTAGCTCAAATTATCTTTTTAAATTTCCCTTCTTAATAATAAATAGAATTACATATTTTAAAATGATTGCTTTATAAATTAAAAATGTACTAATATCCTAATAATTCTTCAATTTTGATTTTTAAGCCATCTTCAGCAGCAATAATATTACTAATATTCGTTTTTTCTCTTAGTTTTTCTATTTGACTTGGTACAAAATTTTTAGGCGAAAATGTGCTGTCCATATAGCTCCCATAGTGAGTAATTACCAACCCACTAAGCGGAGGAGTAATTTTATTTAAATATGGGATAACCTCGTCTGTGCAAGCATGCCGTCGACATTGGATAGAGTCAGGTCTCAGTAAATTTAGTACTAATACATCCACACCAGAGAATTGCTCCGAAAATCCGTCAAAAACTTTTGTATCACTAGAAAATGCGATCGAATAATCATCTAGCTTGAATATAACTCCAAAACCCTCAACTTTAGAGTGAACAACTTTAGTACCAATTATTTCAATCCCTTTAAAATCTGCTTTTTCACCCCGTTTAAAGGGAATTATGATTTCTAGCATGTTTTGGTGGTATTTTGGTACAAAATTTAGAACTTCTTCGGTTGTTATTAGAGTTCCTTTTTTTAAATAATTATAATTTCTATCGTGGAGTTGTTCTCTCGATGCTTCAATAACAGCGCATAGATCGTTAAAATGATCAATATGCATGTGGGTAACAATAAAAAGCTCTGTTTTCGTAGGGTCTTCTTTGTATTGATTTATTCGAACTATGGCACCTGGTCCGGGATCAATATGAGCTTGAGTTCCGTTGAATTTATAAAGAATACCCCCTGTAGCCCTATATTGCGTTCTAATGTGGTGTCGTCCACCTCCAGAACCTAAAATCACTAATTCGTCATTCATAGTTTAGTTCAAAAATAAAAGTGAGTAAGTTAACTTTAATTCTAATATTTATTATTTTTCATCAATTCTTGGACCATTATATCAAAGACTTTATCGACATTAATTCCCGTTTTAGAAGATGTCTTTATGTAGTCAATCATATTAAATGTATTCTTTATACTTAGTGCTGATTCATCATCAACAGCAACAAATTCCTCCAAGTCAATTTTTGTTCCGACAAGTATAATCGGAAGATCAAAATCGTGCATTCTAACTATATTTACCCAATTCAAAAGGTGATCGATTTTTGGCATCCTTGTAAGATCAAAAAGCAAAAGCGCTCCTTTTGCTCCCATGATAAAGCTTTCTAATAAGTGTCGAAAACGTTCCTGACCTCCCAAATCCCAGATTTGAAGCGTACAATTTCCAATATTTTCATATATTACTTGTTTAATGAAGAAATCGACTCCCACAGTTGCTATGCTAGAGGCATCGAAGGTACCATCTACAAATTTTCTGAGTAGCGTGGTTTTACCTACTGCGCCATCACCGCCTACGAGTATCTTAAAAACGAAGTTCCTCATTTTGTATCGTATTTTTTAAAAATTAAATTACTTAACCTATTTATTATTAATAATACAAATATACCCTTTTATTTTATTATTTTATATCCATTTTTAGCTAAGTCTTCAAATCTTTAGTCAAAAATTTATCGATTTCATTCAAAATCGGTGTTAAATCCTTACTGAGAATTGATTGGATTTTATTTTTTGATATAGTATAATTGTTTCTCCTTATTTGTTTGAGAGTAGAGGTTTCAGCTATTTTATGAGCCTTCTTTGCTAATTCAGCAAGCTTTCTGTGATTTTCATTGTTCTCATCATAAATTTTTAGTGGAATTTCAAACGGAATTTTAAAAATATGTCTTGAACTCTTCTTTATCTGAACTTGTTTTGTCATTAAAGGTGAATTTAGAATTGCGGATAAATAATACGCTTCATTCATATTATTCGTTGAATAAAAGCTTAAATCTCCAGTAATAAGAAAATCTCCTTGAACAACTGCGGAGTTAACAACTGATCCAGAATTATTGTAAACTACTTTGATTTCAGACATTTGACGAGTATTTATTAATTTAGACCACCGGTTTAAATTATCCATCAATGATTCGTTCATTGTCGAATCCTTTTTATTATTTAAATAAATCTTATTAATTTTATCGTAAAATTTTTTAGCATGTGTTTTCAAAGAATAATAATCAAAGCCTAAGGTTTCCTTTTTTAAGGGTAAGAAAATATTATAGAAGTCATACACATAAAACTTCACCAATTCAGTACTCTTTATCGCTTTAAACATATATTCTTTTTCAATTATCTCGTTAGAGAATTCAACTTTATCCCAAGGTTCTTTAGCTCTCTTGAAAATTCTTTGATCAGGATTTATTATTATGAGAGAATCATTTCGATTTCTTTTTTTAAAGAAGATTAAATTTCTTGGATTTAAATCTGCTCCTTTATGGAATAACTTTTTGTACTCACTCGTTTTAATTGGGATAAGCTGTTGTTGATTTTCTTTAGTGATTAACTTATTTGTATAATATTTATTTCCTTTAATTTCAGTACTATAAGGAACTAAAATTTCAGTTTTTTCCAAGGAAAGATCTATAGCATCGTAGTAATTTAATTTTTTACTGTTTAAATCTGCTGAATAGAGAAAAGAAGGTACTTTTAAATTAGTTTTTACGCGATCTTCGGCTAATTTCTGAGCGTAAATACATATAAAATCTATATTGAATATGTCAGTAATTTGTTTTGTAAATTTCCACAGTTTTATATTATGAAATCCCTGAAAATTACGAAATCGGGCTGCGTGAGATCCGTTTATAACACCTTTAGTAATAACAAAAAAAATTTTTGCGTCGTCTTTTAATAGTGACATTTTTGCTTTATAGAAAAAGAGCGAGGCAATTTCAATATTTAAGACATTTTTGGGATGTGGCTTTATTTCAAGTTCATCTGATAATTGTTTTATTTTTTTCTGATAATTCAGGCTTTCTATATCCCTTAAAGTAAACCATGGAGGATTACCTATTACTAAATCAAATTTTTCTTTAATTTCTGCGTTATTTTGAAACAGAAAGTCAGTGGTTACAAAATTGGAATTAAGATAATGAAAATTTTCTTTTAGTATATATAATAAGTTTAATTTTGTTAAATAAATCGATATTGGGTTTATATCATAACCGTATATGTTTGCTATTGCCTCTAATCTTTCTCTTTTAGAGTAATTAGCAAAAAATATTGTTTTAATTATTTCAATAATAAAATTTCCTGAGCCACAACATGGATCAATGACTTTTTCACCTAAACTATATGATTCTTCTACCATTTTTTTCACGATAAACGGGGGGGTGTAAAATTCTCCAGATTTATGTCTGATGTGAGGGTGGATTAAATTTTGAAGTATCTCATCAAAAAAGTATTCAGGTTTAGTCTCAATTATTTTCACTCTCTCTACAACATAACAGATAAGTTCCTCGTATTTTTCTGTTTCTAAATCCTTAAGCGCATTTATAATAGGAGAAAAAAATCGCATTTCGACATCTATATTCAAGTTAAACCTGTCGTTAATTTTTTTTGGGATTGATTTAAGAAAGTTAGGTGTAACCTTAATTTGATTCGAATTTAGGTCTTGATTTAACACAAATTTAATTATGAAAAGTTGAGAGATTAAGTATACGAATGAATAAATAATATACAAATCAATATTTGTAAAAATTTTTCCATAGATTTTCACATAGTAAGCATACCATTCTTTGTAGTTTTTTGATTCTTGAATTTCTATGCTTAAAAACAACTCTTTAATAAGATGTAATTCACCCTTAAATGTAGATGCATCAAATTTCATGAGGATTTAAGAACCTAAAGCTCTAATTAATTTTTTGATTAATTTTTACTTCTTTCATAGAATAATCAATGAATTAATATTAAAATATTAATTTAACTCACTTACCATATTATATCATCATTTTATTACATAACGGATTTAGAGTTAAGTTGACATCGTCAGATATAAAATTATCAAAAACTCTTGAGAATGGCATTGAATTTTCATGTCAAATGTGTGGCGATTGCTGCAGAGGGTTAGAAGAAGGGGAAGTATACTTATATCAGGACGATATTGTTCGTTTAACTCAGTCCTTAAACATCACAAGAAAATCAGAACTAAAGAAATTCGCGAAAAAATACTTTAAAATTATAGACGATACTTTTTTTTGGAAGGAACCTGGAGAAGAAAGAGGAAAAACCTATAAATTCAAAACTTTGGGATTTAAATTTACAGGAGACGACGAACACTGCCATTTTTTGAAGGATAATATTTGTTCTGTCCATGAGAAAAGACCTTTACTGTATGCTTAGGTTTGAGCGTTTTTTTGGCGGTTTTATACTTTCGTATAATATATCAAGATACATAGTGCGAGTTTTTTCGAGTCGCGATATTTTCAAGCGTTTTGGTTCAAAATTCAAGCGGTTTAAAATCGTTGCCTCTAACTTATAAGTGAAGAAATTTTAAAATTAAAAAGGTTAGGAGATAAATGGTTCGCTCTTACAACAGATTGTTAGTTTTCATATAACCAACCATATCGTTTACCACGCCCACACATAGATTAAACAAATCTTGCGCTGTTTCGATATCATATATTTTTTCTGGATGGTCAGTAGGATTTCTATAATTATCTCTGATTCTATCGCAATTATCTAATAGAACACCAAGATCTGCGATATTGAGATCTTTTAATTTCTTGACAACTACACCCCAAACCATGTTCGAAACATCTACCGCAGGTGAAAGTTTTTTTAATAGAAGCCTTAATAGCCCTTCAACTCCTCTTAACACGGTTAATATAGCAGAAGCAGTGGCACATTCGAAAGCAATGCATTTTCCCCCCTCGCTAAAATCGTATTGAATTGAATCGGGAAGAGAATTAAATACGTCTTTTGCTAAAAGTGAATCAATATTGAAGATCAATTTATTACTATCTATCCTTTTTTCGGAGATAGAAAATGTGAAATAATTTTGTGTTTCAGCTCTTAGAACAAACCATATTCTATCCATAATATCGTAAATTCTATTCGCAATTACTTGAAACACATACCTAAATACGAGATTATTCGTAAATTATTACCTTCGGAATTTTTAAGCGAAAAAGAATATTTTCGATTAGTAACAAACTACCTTAAAGAATATTGTCAGACTTTCAACGATTCAAAGAATTTAGCTAAAAGCGTTATAGAAATATACGAGAAAAGTTTGAGTGAAGATTTTTACGAAAATCTACCTTCTGGTTCAAGACAACCTAAATTAATCGCTTCTGTATTTCTTTGTGTTTACCTAAATTATTTTAGAGGAATTGTGTTACCCCAAAAGGAGTTTGTGAAATCATTAAATCAAATCCAGCGCTATAAAATTCGCTATCACGGTTTTAACGATCTGTATTCCTACGTTTCGAACACTTATTTTAGAACCGAAAAAGAGGAGTACAAAAAGAAATTAATAACCGACAGGGATTTTCACCACAAGGGCAAAATATATCACTTTAAAGTCAACTTATCCAAATTAGAACACGCTAACCCTGAGATTAAAAGAGGATTTACCCATTTAATTACTGAGATTTTAAAGGAGAACTTACCGCGCTCGTTTTTCAAAGAAATGAAGGGATACAGGGCTTCGGATTTGATATTAAAAGGTGATAAGAGCGTTCAGTTAATTGCCATAAAGAGAGGAAAGCTTGGAACTGACATAAACCTGAAAGAGCATTTAATCGATAAATTAAAGAACAAAGTAGAGCACGATGAGAACTACGAATTGTGCGCGATTGCGAAGGACGTAATAAAAAGATTTAAAAAAGAAGGGGTAAATCCCCCCGATAACTCGTTTCACGAACCGATTTTAACGAAACTACTAGAAGGTAACGGAGACGTAATTGCAATAGAGACACCTATTTGGAAGGAATTGAAGGAAGAAAACTCGTTTTTTACTGGGCACATAGATTTAATTATGGTTAGAGAAGATACTTTATTTGTTTGCGATTATAAAAAAGACGCGCACGAGATTTATAAATCCCTTCCACAGATTGCGTCCTATGGAATAATGGTTAAAGAAAGAATCAAACACCATTGTAACCTTAATCATTTTAAAGTAAAATGTCTCTCGTTTAGCAGTCATACCGCTCTCGAATTCGATCCCGAAATACTTAGGGCAGAAATTAAAGAATTTGTACAATTATGGCAAGAGAAAAAGAACAAACTCATAGTAACTAAGGGGACTCCTCGAAGAATCCTTGACGATATCGAGAAATTAATATGTGTTAAAAGCTAATATCTATCTAATAGTACTTATTTTTTTATCTGATGGTAAGTGACCGATTCGTATTCGCGTAAAATTCAGCTGGCAAAAAAGTTCGAAAACGGCGTTTATTTCACGTGCGAGATGTGCGGTTCTTGTTGTCGGGGTTTTAAAGACGGAGAAGTGTATTTGTACGAAGACGACATTAAAATGTTAGCGAAGCACTTAAAGATAAAGAGCACTTTAGGATTAAAAAAATTCGCGAAGAAGTACCTTAAAGTAATAGACGATTCGTTCTTTTGGAAGGAACCTGGCGCGGAACGAGGAAAAACCTACAAATTTAAATCTCTTGGGTTTAAGTTTACGGGGGACGACGAGCATTGCGACTTCTTAAAAGAAAACGAATGCACGATCTACAAAGCTAGACCTTTCCAATGTCGCGCGTTCCCAATTGGATGGAATATGCTCATTAATAACGTAAGCAATTTTAATGATTACTCTAAAAAATGTCCCGCGCTTCAAAATTCGCTTGATAACAAAGGAAAACTTTATTCGAGAGAGGAGATAATAAAATGGGCTAACGAAGAATACGAAATGGAGAAAAACTATTTTTTTGAAATGAGAAGAAACGATTTTAATATCTTCAAAGTGTATCCTTTTTTATCAAAAGATATGCTACACGAATAAATAAAGTTTAAATCAGATGGGATTACAATAAGATTACATCTCTATTTACAAATTTGTGAAAAAATTATTCTGATTAAAAGAATGTGATTTTATGGAAGAGAAAATCGAATCTCATTATAAATTTTGTCAAAGGCTAATAAAAGAGATACAGCCGAAAAAAACAACTTTGATCGTTGTTGATATGCAAAAGTATCAAGTTCAGAAAGATTTTATTGCGTATAAAGCAATGAATACTGTTACTCCGGGAATTTTAGATTATTTTGTTTCGGAAGTAGAGAAAAAACTTACTCCAAATCTGCGAACATTAATTAATTTCTGTCATGACATTGGAATCTCTGTAATTTATACTAAATATTCAAGTTTTATGCCTGACGGAAGTGATCTTCCAAAAAGCGCTAAAAATTTAAATAATGTTGCTAAAGATCTCTTAGGAGATGTCGCATTTCCTCATATATCTCACCCCAGCTCTGATATAATTGGTGAATTAAAGCCCGAAGATCGAGATTTCGTTTTACAAAAAAACACAAGTGGAACTTTCATTTCAACCCGGCTTGATAGTTTCTTGAGAAATATGGATATTGAAACAGTATTAGTGTCAGGAGTTGTGACAAATTTTTGCGTACACTCAACTGCTCGAGAAGCTGCTGATTACGGTTTCCAAGTCGTTATTGTAGAAGACTGTTGTGCAGCTTGGACCCCCGAGATTCATCAGGCTGCTCTAACATCATTTGGATTGATTTACGGTTTTGTATTAACATATGAAAAAGTAATAAAGAAAATTGCTAGAACAACGAAAAAGATCAAAGAACAAGTCGCTGTCCATTAATAGATTATCAGGTATATAAATTCGAATTTAAACCTTTTTTTTGTCTAAATATATGGTTTGTATATAAACCTGATTATCTCAAAATTTACACTTTCTTGCTAAAAGATATGCTAAATAAGTAAATACCGCAAAATCTTTATTCTAAACAATGGTTAAAATTAATTTTAATCGTATATTAGGAACAATTAATATAAACATCATTTTATATTACTCATAGGTTCGCAAAAATTGAATATAAATTTGAGGGGTTAAATTGAAAATTGGATTATTCATCTGCGACTGTGGTAAGAATATTAGCGGAGTAATTGACAACAACAAATTAATAGACCACTTTAGAGAGTACCCCGATGTTCATGTGATAGGAGATCAATATTTATGCGCAGAATTAGGTTTAACAAAAATTACTAGTGAGATAAAAGAACATGAGATCGACCGGGTAGTAATTGCTGCTTGTTCTTTTAAATTGCATGGATTTTTGTTTAGAAAAACAATAGAAAAAGCTGGTATCAATCGATATTTGATATCTTTTGCAAATATCAGAGAACAAAATTCTTGGGTACATGACGATAGTCCTGAGAAAGCTACAACGAA
>JAGXNP010000093.1 GCA_019894885.1 Promethearchaeota archaeon
TAAAACATAACATTAATTTACTTAAGAAATTCTTAGTTAATCTCAAAACAAATTTGTAAATTAATGATTATATAACATGGGTGTAATACTTATCTTAAAATTGAATATGCATGTTTATCGAAAAAATAGATAAATAATATCGAAAATTTAAATAAATCCCAATTATTAATTATATTACCTTTAAAATAGAAAATGTTTATGGTTAAAAAAAAATGATTGAAGAAAAACCGGATTGGTATCCAATGTGGAGAGAGTTGGGTATAGATATTGAAAAGCATGACCAATTACTAGCAGTGCTTCCTGATGCGTTTAAAACAATATATATTGACTCGCAAATAAATAGACCGAAAAATATGGCATTTTGGGATTTCGTAGTTGGAGACATTCACGGGTTACGTATAAGTGAATTGAAGAAAGCAAAAGAAGAAGGAAAGAAGGTAATCGGTACTTTTTGCCTTTATATACCTGATGAAATAATCATTGCTTTGGATGCAATCGGAGTTGGATTATGTGGTGGTACGAATTTTTCAAATTTTGCATCAGAAAATCTTTTACCAACAAATATTTGTGCTTTAATTAAATCAGCATTAGGTTTTGGTATTGGAAATGTCTGTCCGTATTTTGCAATAACCGATTTGTTAATTGGAGAAACTACATGTGATGGTAAGAAAAAAGCGTGGGAAATTTTAAATGTATATAAACCGGTTTATATTATGGAAACTCCTCAATGCAAAACAAGACCACAAGCGCGAGAGCATTTTATTGAGGAACTTAAAGCACTTATCATTAAGCTTGAAGAAGTCACTGGAAATAAACTTACTGCTGATAAATTAAAAAATGCTATGGAAAAAATTTCTAAAAAGAGAAAACAATTAAAACGAGTATATAACGCTCGAAAAACAGATCCTGTTCCAATTTCAGGAAAAGATGGATTGTTGGTTTCGCAAGTAGCTTTTTATGATGACCCCGATAGACAAATTGAAATGATTGGAAAGTTAGCCGATGAATTAGAACAACGAGTTAAAAATGGTGTAGGAATTACTGATAAGGATACAAAAAGAATTTTATTAAGTGGGACGCCCATGGCAATTCCCAATTGGAAAATCCATCACTTAGTTGAGACCAAAGGAGCCGTAATTGTTGCTGAAGAAACATGTACAGGGACAAGATATTTTCAATCAGAATTTGAAGAAATATTGGGAGAAACCATTGATGATCTTGTTGAACATTTAGCCGATCGATATTTGGGAATCAATTGTGCCTGTTTTACTCCAAATAATGGACGAAAGGAAGATATTTTAAGACTTGCTAAAGAATACAAAGCAGATGGGATAATTCTTTATACATTAAATTTCTGCCAACCATATGATATTGAAGCAGTTGGATTAGAAAAAGAGTTAAAAAAAGCGGGATTTCCCGTTCTTTCAATAAATACAGATTATTCTTCAGATGATGAGGGACCGCTTAATACAAGAATTGAAGCATTCCTTGAGATGCTTAAATAATTAGATTTTTCATAGCAAATTCAAACTATTAAAATTATAATGTAATTATTATATTTGATTTATACTAAAAATTATATTTTCCAAGATTTTAATAGATATTAATATAGGATTCAATGTGAGGTGAAAATGGAAAAAATACCAGAATATCGATTAACAAAGCAAGTTAAAATCTATGGTTGATCATGTAAACTTGGTGCAAATCAATTAGAAGAATTACTGAAGAAAACTGGTTTAAAAGGATTTATTGAAGATGCTGCTATTGTGCCCGTTCCAAATTCCGATCTGGTTCAAGTGAAAAGTATTGATATTTTTACTCCGATTGTAGATGAACCCGAAATTATGGGCGAAATCTCTGCTTGTAACGTAACAAATGATATATTTGCTATGAATGTTCCAGAAGTTTCAGGAATGCTCGTGTTTTTAGCTATCAACAAAAACACTCCAATGAATATCGCAGAAGGAATTCTTAGGGGAATTAAAAGGTTTATGGAGCAAAAAATAAATTCCAAAGTGGTTGGAGGTCATACGATTTATAGCGAGTGGCCTCTTATTGGTGGAGAAGCATCTGGTTTTGTAAATAAAAACAACTTAATCCGGAAACACGGTGTGAAAAAAGGCGATAAATTAATATTAACAAAACCAATTGGATTACAAGCAATTATGGCGGCTTATAGGTTACAGAAAGATTCTCCGGAGATGTTGGAAGAATTTTCATCTAATGAGCTCAGTGATTCGATTAAATTAGCCATAAACCTTATGACAACATCTAATAAAGGCGTAGTAAACACAATTTACACATATAACGATTTCTCGTTCATTCATGCTATGACAGACGTCAGCGGTTTTGGTTTCGCAGGCCATCTAAGAGAGATGCTTCAAAATTCTGGATTATCTGCGATTATTGAAACTGTTCCTTCAATTAAGCTCTCAAAAAAACTCTCTGAGGAATATGGATACGCATTTAACGATTGTTTGTGCTCTGAGACAGCAGGGGGCATGCTTATAGCTCTCGATCCGAGCAAAGTCGAGGATTTTTGTAACGCACTTTCTAGTAATGATGTTTCTAATTGGATTGTTGGTACTATTGATAACAAAGAAGATGAACTTGTAAGAATATCGAAAAAAGTTGAACAGATTGAAATAAGTAAAGTATAATGGCGTCAATGAAATAGGCTAAAACACATAAGTGAATGCCTATGGAGAATACCGTTGCACAACGGCGTCAATTTTTTACTAAATAGTCGTTCTTTCTTTCTTTATTTACAGTAAGTAATAACCCAACTTATTTAATTTTTAAAAAAAAATCGTTGAAAAAACCTTTAGATTTAAAATTAGAAGGAGAAATATTCAATATTAACTCAAGCTTAAGTTTATATTTCCTCGTTTTCTTCTTACACGAAAGGAGAAGAATTATTTGAAAAATGGATAAAAATAAAAATTATTACAAGATATTAGAAGTTGAACAGGACGCAACAGAAGAAGAAATCAAACTAGCTTATCGGAGATTAGCAAAAAAATATCATCCTGATCTAAATAAATCCGATCCCAAAGCTAAGGAGAAGTTTATAATGCTACATGAAGCTTATAACACACTAATAGATCCAGAAAGAAGAAAAATCTACGATCAAGCAGGTTATAATCCAAGAAATATAGATCTAAGTGATTTGTTCTGGCGTAATAATTATATGAGATTCAGGGATATATTAAGGCAAATTTACTCGACGAACAATAGAATACCCAAAGTAAAACCTCCACCTGAAGGAATGTATACATAGCATTCTTTCTAAGAGTGTTAAATGCTAATTTTTATTTTGATTTTTTGACAAGTTTTCTAAAATGATAAACGCATTTCCAATTTGAACACGAACTAGTTTTTTAAGCTTTGACGATTTTTTTTCTAGCTTAATCTCTTCCTCTACTCTTAGAAAAATCTCTTTTGCTCTAGAATAAATGAGATGAAAGGCTTGATATTTTTCAATTATTGGAATAGAACCTTTATATAATATTTTTATATAAATATATTTAGATTACCAAATATAAGGGATTTTTTAAAAAATGAGACCTCGATGTGAAAAATGTGGAAAACGGATCTATCGAATTGAAAAAACATTCAGTCATCCCATTCCAGCTCATTGTCCTTCATGTGGAGCAGAAATTAGCTTAAAACAAAAAAGTGATTTGAAAGATTATGAAACTATTATTTGTATAATAGCATTTATTACAGTTGTTATTATACTGATTATTTTTGTAAATTAATTTTATTATTTTAAAGAGGATTTGAGAAGGTTTACCAATATAATGTTTTTTTTTGAATAATTTATCAAGGATCAAAATATCCTTTTAATATGTCTCCTACTTATTTAGGACCTGTATATCGCATCGAATCTGAACGTTTGGTTATTAGGTGTTACGATCCCAAAGACGCACTTTATTTACAAAAATCAGTTCAAGAAAGCGTTGATCATCTTCGACCGTGGTTGCCGTGGGTAAAAGACGAACCTGAAGAATTGAAAGTTAAAATAGAACGCCTTAGGATGTTTCGAGCCAAATTTGATTTAAGTGAAAATTATATCTATGGTGTTTTCGATCTTAAAGAGACTGAATTGGTAGGTGGGACTGGTCTTCATCCCAGGGTTGGATCAAACGCGTTTGAAATCGGGTATTGGGTCAATGTGAACCATGTCAACAAAGGATATGCTATAGAATTCTCTGCTGCTCTCACTAAAGTGGCATTTGAGATAGAACACGTAAATCGAGTAGAAATTCACTGTGATCCAGACAATATTATGAGTGCAGCAATTCCAAAAAAATTAGGATATATATATGAAGCTACTTTACGAAAAAGAACTGAAACTATTGAGGGGGAACCATCAGATTCAATGATTTGGTCAATGTTTAAAGAGGAATACCTAAAATCTCCTGCTGCTAAAGCAAAAATAGTTGCTTATGATGTATTCGGTAATCAAATTATCTCATAATGTGAACAAATTCTTGTGAAGATCTAACTTCAACTCATTTTCCTAATATTAACTTCATACTTTTTAGTATTATTTCAATTTCGCTATCGAAAGCTTTAACTCTGTCAAAATTAAGTTTATTAACTTGAAGTAGTTGTGAAACTGCAAATTCAGGAGACTTATTAATTTCTTTCGCAATTTTAATCGATTCATCAAAAACTTGCTCAGCATTAACAACTTTATTTATTAGGTTTAACCTCAAAGCTTCTTCTGCTTTAAGAAATGTTTCTTTAGATCCAGTATTTAAACAGATTTCGAGCGCTTTACCACGACCTACAAGGCCCATATAAGGGAAGAATAATGGACATGCACCAAAACGTATTTCAGGATGGCCAAATAAAGCCCCTTTCGATGCAATTCTGAGGTGACATATTACTGTGAGATCAAACGCACCCGCAAGAGCGTATCCGTTAATAGCAGCTATTAATACTTTAGGAAATTCAAATAACGTTTGATGAAAAAGATGATTAGACTTTACAAAAGCTTCGTAATCACCTTCTCCTTGCACAACTTTTTGAACCTCGTCTCTATCAAAACCAGCGGAAAAAAAATCTTTCCCCCCATAAAATATTACGGATCTTACTCTTTTATCCTCTTTAAGATTGTTTAACGCATCTATGATTTCTGAACGCATATCCGTACTAAGAGCATTCTTTTTATCGTGGCGATTGAAATTAAGAACACAAATACCTCGCTTAAACTCTAAATATATGTAATTATAATCTTTAGATTCCATAGAATCTATAATGTAGAATCATTAATAATGCTTTTTTCTCTCCCTTATCTTACCACTTAAACTTAAAATTATTTCTCTCATTTCATCTAACACCTTATCTGCTAATTCTTCTCCATTCTCAAGGTTAAAGGCAGTTATAGAAAGTTCAACTTCCAATGAGAGTCCGATTCTTGGATGAGTTTTAATCCAAAGCCGGGGGTATTTATTCTCGATTCTAGTAACATAAGGAGCTATCTGCGATTCGCCAATACCCATGAAAAATAAGCCTTTCTCAACAAACTTTCCTCTTCTTTCTTTTAAGATTGGTTTAACAACATTTTGGAAGATTATTTTCATTTCTGATGGAACACCAGGGAGTATAAAAATAGTAGTATCTCCTTCTGTTAATTTAACTCCTGGAGCAGTTCCTCTGATGTTTGGCAGGGGTATTGATCCTTGAGGAAGGTAACTCATCTTTTCTCTTTCCTTTGTCATCCCTTTAAGCTTCAGAATTCCTTTTTTGTAAGCATATTCGTAAGCTTTCTCTATAGACTTATATGCGTGTTGATTGAGTTCTAACTCTCGATTCAAGCCCTTCGCTACACCAGCTAATGTCATATCATCAAAGGTCGGTCCAAGACCCCCTGTTGTAATTATGATGTCGGGTTTGCGTTCTAAAGTAATTTGTAGAGTTGTTGAAATAACCTTAATATCGTCTTCAATAGCAGTGATCCTTTTTAGCCTATGACCAAATTTAGCAATTCTTTTAGCTAACCAATTTGAATTAGTATCTTGAGTTTTTCCAATAAGTATTTCATTCCCGATGACTAAAATTTCAACTTCCATTAATATCTATCTATGAATTATTTAATGCCATTAACTAAGAATCTCTTAATGTTCAAAGGAATTTTAAATTATTTTTAATATCATAATATAGTTACTATTTTTTATAAAAAGTTTTGAATACGGAACAATGTCGATTGAAATAGATGATTCCGGAACTGGAGATTTGGTTGGAGATGCTTTTATAGGTTTTTATCGGAAAAATACTAAAAAAACTATTTTTAAAACTCTCCCTGTAAACCTGTTTAAAGGAGAAAACTGGGAAAATAAAATGCCCGTAAAGAGAACTGTTGATTTAGTAAAAGAGGGCTTAAAGGAGCTAAACTTCGATAAAAATAAAGAAAAAGTGCTATTATGCCGTGGAAATATCTTTGATGATGTAAGAACATATTTTATTGAAGAAGGAATATTATACGAAGATGCTATTATTGAGGGAAAACTTCAAGATGCAGTTGAACTGAGATTTGTGAATCACTTACGTAACGATTTAGGAATTAGGTCAAAAAGATTAACAACTAAAAGCGGTGCAAAGAGATACTTTGTTCTTTTTAATTGGGTCTCGTACGATTTCTATAAAAGAGAAAAGTACGTTAAATCAGGATTCAAAAAATGGAATACAGTGTGGCGGGGCCGAGCAATTGAAAAGTACGAAGAAATTAAATATAATAGAAATCAAAATAACTGAAAATAAGAGTAAATTGTGAAGATCGTCGTATTTGCTCCTCACCCAGATGATGAAATATACGGAACGGGAGGATCAATATTAAAATGGATGAAGGAGGGACATGAAGTCCATATAGTTTACGTAACAGATAATCGTGCTTTAATCTCATGGGGGAAAAAGAATGATCAAATTATAATAGAAGAAGCACAGGAATATATTAATTTCAGCGAAGATCAGATTGGTGAAATCGGACTTAAAGAAGCTAAATCAGTTGCTAAAGCTTTTGGTTTTCCAAATAAAAATGTTCATTTGTTTAAATTCCACGATCAAGACGCTTTGAATCAAATCAGCAGAGGAATAACTCTTGCTAAAATGATTATCTACGATGCAGATCGGATAGTGATACCCAGTGATAATAATAATCATCCAGATCATCAAGCAACACATACCATTGCTAAAGAAGCGGCCATAGAACTAAACCTTGTAAACACCGAATTTTATGTGTACGCGATTTACAATGTAATGAAGGCTCCTATAGAAAAACAAGTAAAAATTCGCATAGCAGAATCACGTGATCAAATATATGATATAATGACACTTTATAAGACTCAATTAGCTCTTAAAGATACTAGAATGGGGTGGCTTACCTTGAAGAGAAAGAGATCTGAGAGATTTGGTGTTTTCAATTTAAGTAATGCTGGAAAATTCTATAACTTCTAAAAATGGAAATATACGTTATTTTAAATCGGTACCACAAGTGGGGCATTTACTAGATTTAGAAGATATTTCACTCCCACAAGCGAAACAAATAATATTTGATCTATCGCTGGGCGGATCTGGCTCAATTCTTTTTGGTAGTGGTAAATCCTTCTCTTCCTGTTTAAAAATGTCTATATTATGATCTTGACTTATGATCTTTTTAACATAATCTTTATCGTGAGGAGTTATGATTTCAAACTCTTCAGTCGTTTCAATTTCCTTGAATCCAATGGGTAGATTTTGAATATCACTGTTTTGCACAACTTTCACTTCTTTAATATCGTCCTGAGTAATAGCTGTTTCAGATTCATTAGAGTTTTCGGATATAGAATTTGGTGTGGATTTGAATTTGGTCTCGCTTATAGTAGGGTTTGTTTCAATTTCTGAAGTTGTATTTTGATCAATAGGCTTCTGTTCTATACGTTGAGCTACTCTTCTCTGACTTATGAGTAATTGTTTGAGGCTTTTAATATGTTCTATCATTTGTTTTGTCTTATCAATAAGCATTGATTTGTAAGAAAATTCGAGATTTGGCGTTTTAGATACTCTTAAAGTCATCTCGCTAATTTCTAACCATAAATCTACAGCTTCCTGATATTTATGAATTTTTTCGAGCCCATTTGCTTTATTAATTTTATAACTAAGTTCCTTGTTGAATTTTGCGATATCCATCTCGAAACCTCTTGTTTTCTTAATTATTCCTCAATAATATCAAATAAATCTAACTATTTATAATTGCTAATATAAGGATATGTATAAAAATTAATAATCGGAATTTTTATTTGTTTATTAAAGCAATAACTTTCATTATCAATTTATGTCGCTTAGACCTTTTTCGTCTGGAGAACTCGTAAATTTAAAAGAGGCAATCGAGAAAAATGGTTTCAAGATAGACGGTACTATAGAAAATTATTTTAGATACAGCGTAAAAAAGGATAAATTGATATTATTCACGATTAAATTTCCTGTATCGCTGCCTTTAAGACTAAATTTTCCGTTTGAAGTAGTAAGTTTCCGAATTAGCCTTGCTTTTAAATTGTGGGATTTGAATCAAAATACAGACAGAATAATTATATTCATCGTGAAAATGCTCAGAGATTTAGCTCTTCAGGTCTCACTGGAACACAACTTTCCCATCAAAGGTAAGGAGATATTTCTCCTTGAATTGTTGAATAAAATAATTCCTGAAACGATATCTGAAGAAAACGATAGCAAATGGTTAAACCGTATACGCGTATCACTTATGAATAAACGCAATGAGTTTGAGAATTACGATAAGATATACACTAATAAAATCGTAAGTATTTTAGATAATGTTAGGTTAAAACCAACATTCAAATTACCTTGGGAATTAAACGAAGGAGTACCAAAACTTCGAACATCAGAAACATTATTTTTCTCTAACGATGAACTTTTTGACGAGTTCTTTATTTTAGAAAGAGGGTATTTTACATTTTTTAAAGATTTAGAATACAATAAGTTCTATATTAGAACATCATTCGACTCCTATACTCCATATATTATAAGTTCTTTATTTAACGACGCTGAGTTTCGTCTTGAAACTTATGTAGAGAATTGGATTAAATTTTCGCGTATGATGTTAAACTCAATAATAGAAATAATTAATTTAGCAAAAACAAATCAAAATGATTTTATCAAGTTTAATCCAAAAAGTGAATTAGATTCAAACGATTTTGAATCAGGTATAAATAATTTCCCGTTTTCGGCTCTACACTATGAAAGCACATTGTCTAAAGGAGAATTATATCAAATCCATAACGACCTTTTTAATACACCACCTACTAATTTTGAGGTTATTAAATCAATTAATTCCTATATTAACGCCGAAGCTTTAATTAAAAATTATCGATTTGATGAAGCAACTCAGCTCCTAAATGATTCATTAAAAATATTTAATAAAAATCGCCAAAAAAAAGTAGTTGTATCAATATTATTAAAATTGAGAGAGATTGCTACACTACTCAATCAAGAAGATATAGCTGTAAATTATTTACGAAGTGCCTTAGAAGTAGCTAAATCAGGAGAGGTTCCGATTGATTATATCATTAAAATTCATTATTATTTAGGAAAAAGGCTTTATCAGACGGAAGAATACGATAAAGCAATGGAACACTTTAATATCATCGTAAAATTCTTAGAAAACGAGGAATCATCTATAAATAAGGACGAATTTCTAGGAATGGCTTATCTATATACAGGTTTAATTCATTTAGAGCAAAATAAATTAGCAGATGTTAAAATGGATTTTAGAAAGTCATTACTGTTAGGTAATAAATCAATTAAAGTAAAGCTTAATTACCATCTCATGCGAGCAAAAAATTACAAATCTAAAGGTAACCTTTCACAAGCCCAAAAACTTTTAAGAGCAGGAATAGATTCAGTCGGTATCAATTTTGATGATAAAGAATTCGTTCCAATACTCCATGATTTGGTTTTAGAATTAGCTGAGTTTTATATACATCATAGAGTAGATTCAAAGAAAGCACTTTATCTAATGAAAAATATTGAACAAAAACTTTCGCTTAATTTAAAAGTAATTCCAGGCATTCGTAGAGCAATACGTTGGAACTTATTGATGTGTGATTATTATGATATATTAGCGAATGACAGTAATAATTCTACACATTATTACCAGCAAAGCCAGATTTTAATAAACCAGCTGAAAAAAATTGGAGTTATAGCGTAATTATTTACTAAATCGTTATCGTTTGTAACTTGCACGCTTAGCACCGAGAGATTCCTTTTGCCCACCATATTTACCTTTCTCTATTCTCTGTATATAAAGAAAACGAAATCTCATCCGAGGTGTTTTTTTTTTTCTCGAATTTACTCCAGTTCTTTCTATTTTGGGTGTTTGCTGTTTAACTTTCCCAGCTTTAGTTAAACTTCCATGAGATCCTGGCATTTCTTATAAATCTCCTAAATTATTTATTTTCTTATTAATAGAACTTAAAAGTATATATTATACTTCTCTAGAATAATGAATAGCTCTTAAATTTTGTCATAATCAGTATTATTTAGGAGCTTAGAATAAATATTGGACTCCATTTTTTTTATAGCCTTTACACAAATTCATTATTACAGAAGAATGTAGATATTAATAATTCAAAATTGAATTAACTATGCATAGTAATAAAACACCAGAAAATACAGAAAAAGAGCTAAAGGTAATTGAAAAAAAAATCCAATTTGGGGATAATGAATATTTATGCTTCGCTTGTGGGGAAAAGATTGCTATTGATACATTGATCTGCCCTTATTGTAAAACAGCACAAGATAAAAAAGAATTATAATAAAAATGATAAAGTCTTTACTAGTTATAGAATCTATTTATACGTAGAACAATTTTTCCTAAATGAGTGTTCGAGATTACAACAAAAAAAGTTTTTCAGCAGTAATTGGTTTAGTTATTTTCTTAATAGTTTGTTTCCTCACTATAGGACTATTTTTTGTTGAACTGGTTATTCTATTAGTGATTATAATTCCAATATTAGTTATTACATTTATTGGTCTTATCATTTACCGATATACTGGAGAATCTAAAAAACATTGTCCCCGCTGCAACATTCCTATTAGCATATACACAGAATTTTGCCGTAATTGTGGTTTAAAACTAATAAACAAATGTCCAAATTGTAACATTTATATGGATGGAAAGATTAATTATTGCGACAATTGTGGATTCGAATTCCCCAAATACGAAGGAGATAAATTGCCCTTTGAGTATAAAGTATATGATAAGGGAGAACATTTACCAGAAAAACCAAATTTCTGTCAAACATGCGGGGCATCTTTAAAAAATGCTGAAAACCTTAGATTTTGTGAATTCTGTGGGTCAAAAATTGTCTAGTCGCGAAAGTGAAGTTCAAAATTTTTTTTAATCCTAAATTATTAAGACATTTCATAAAACTGAAATAAAATAAGTAATTAGTAAATTTATAAATTAGTAGTTATTTAAAACAAATTAATTTACGCCACGACTTATTTTCCTAAAACACGGGGG
>JAGXNP010000094.1 GCA_019894885.1 Promethearchaeota archaeon
GAATTCATCGTAGAAGCTCAAGGCGGAACGTACATTAAAGAACTTATAAATGGTGATAATGGAAGAACAACACCCTCTTTCTCTGATATATACGGATTCTCTCTAGAATGTAAAAAATTAGATGTTATTAAAATATATTAATTCTCTTGTTAAAGAAGTGAAATCAAAAAATAAATAAATTATGCTTCATATATTTTCAAAAATTGATTATATTTATCAATACAATTCAAAATAGTTTAGGGAATTAATTTGACTTTACATAAAGGCTACCGAAACAAATCTCGCCAAAGACACCGAAAAAATGTAAGAGACCGAGGTTTAGGTTCCATTGAGAAATATTTAATTGATTATGAAATAAATGACAAAGTAGATGTCATAACAGATCCTTCTCAGCACAAAAGAGGATTTCCTCACAGGAGATATCATGGGTTAACAGGAACGGTTAAGGGTGTAAGAGGAAGGTGCTATGAAGTTGAAGTTAAATTAGGTAATTCAAAGAAACTTCTTATTATTGGCAAAGAACACTTACGAATAAATAAAGGTTCAGCTCAATAACGCATTTATCAATTTAAAGGGGAGAAAAAATATATGTCTGGACGAAAAATTAGTGAAAAAACTGTTTCTATACCAGAAGTAAAAAAAATTATGGAAGCTGTCAAGGAGAAAATGGAAGAAATTGACAGTGAAGAAGGTCTATCTCACTTTCAAGAAATTACTTATAATTATGTTAACAAATTTGCGAAAATGAGTGAAAAGGATGCGATAAAAGTTCAGAAATTGTTAATAGAAAAGTACGAAATCGAAGAAACTTACGCAATAACCATTGTAAACATTGATCCTCATACTGTTCCGGAAATCAGAATGATTTTAGAGAAGAGTTTTGCAGGAAAATCGTTAAATGACCAACAATTACAAGATCTTATAGCGCAAATAGAAGAACTTAAATCTTCTTAAAAATAAAAATATTATATATTTTTTCCAAAGCGTATCAAACAACGAAGAATTTATAAATTCTTATTGTTTTAAATCTTAATGAGCAATCCTTGTTTAAAAAAGGAATATATAAAAAATAATAAATTATGCACTTCAGGATAGTAAATAATTATAAGAATGGTTGGTATGGAAAGGAATCGGGATCGATACAGAAGGCCTCCTCAAAAACCCAGATATCAAAGAAGAGAGCCAAGAATAAAGAAACAATTCATCAAGAAGTTTCGAGAACTTATCGTTTTAGATTTATTACTCCATGGTCATCCTGAAGAAGATAAACCAAGTTGGTCAAAAACACCAATTGCTCAAGTGCTTACTTTTCCAGATTTTGTTCTATATGAAGTAAAATGCAACAGAGAATCAGATATTAAGATACAAGAAAAAGGATTGTATGAGGGTTTTCTGCAACAAAACAAGTTGAGGGAAGTTTTAAAAAAAATTGATTATCAAGACCTTACAAATACTTCAAAAGCCCTAATTCAGCCTATACTTGAAAAAGAAATATTAAATTACGAGGAGGAATTTATAAACTTCTTTAATAACTCAACTTCCATAACTCCCAGAATGCATTCTCTTAAATTGTTACCTGGAATAGGACAGAAACATATGTGGGGTATACTAGAAGCTAGAAACAGACAAAAATTCACTACCTTTCAAGATATAACTGATCGAACAAGCTTATCAAATCCAGCAAAACAACTTGCTTTAAGAATCATAAAAGAACTGCAACGCGAGGGAATAAAGTACTACTTATTCTCGAAGACTCATAAATACGAATGAATAATATGAATAAAATCGAAGTTCTACATACCTTAAAACAATTAGGAATTAGACCAAACAAAAATCTAGGTCAAAACTTTCTCATCGATAAAAATACCGTTTCTAAAATAATCTTAGAATCAAAAATTAAAAATGAACAATCAATCTTAGAAATAGGACCCGGATTAGGAGCACTAACTGAGGATTTGGTTAAATATTCAAATCAAATCTATGCTTATGAAATAGATTCTGGTTTGTTTTTTTATCTTTCAAATAAATTTTCCAACTATGAAAATTTAAAACTATATAACGAAGATATTCTAAAAGCTAAAATTCCTTCGCATGATATTATAATTTCAAATATACCTTATTCTATTACAGGTCCAATATTTGAAAAGGTTTTTTATAATCCACATCCTCCTCGGGGTGCTTTAGTAATTGAAAATAGTATTGCCGAGAGACTTTTTATTAGAAATAATTACAAATCGTTTTCAAGAATAACTGTTACCTTTAATGCTTTTATGATACCAGTGAGAAAATTTAAGATTTCTAGATTCAATTTTTTCCCCACACCTAAAATTGAATTATCTTTAGTTATTGTAGAACCTAGAAAGGCAATCGATGAATTGTTATTATCAGACGATGGGAGGTCCTTCTTCTTAAAGTTTGTTGCTGGAATAATGCCTTACAAAAATAAGAATATGGCAAATGCTATAAACTATTTTTTAAAAAAGGATAAAAATTTTAACTACTCAAGGCAACATATCGAAAATTTTTTACATGAAAATCAAATAAAAAACGATAAACTGGCTCGTTTTAGTGTGGATGAAATCATTGAATTAAGCAAGAAATTTTTTGCTTTTTTAAACAAATAAATCTCTTCAGACGGTGAAAAATATTAATCTCTTTCCAGATCCAATTATTTCATACACTTTTAAAGAAGTCTATCCTCCTTCCGATGATACATATTTAATTATTGATTATTTCAAAAAAATAGTTAATGAAAATTTCTTTGATGGCTTACCAATTAATACAATTAGAAAGATTTTAGATATGGGAACTGGAACTGGGATAATTGCTTTATTCCTTCAAGAAATTAAAAAAAATTTATCGAAGTTCACATCTAAAATATATGCATCGGATATATCAGATGCAGCTATCAGATGTGCTACATTAAATGAGAGAACAAATAATTACAAAGATAGTATTACTTTTATCAAATCTGATTTATTTAGAAAATTTCCACCAAGCCTTCAACATTCGTTCGATATTATCGTTTTTAATCCTCCTTATTTACCTTCTATTACTTATAAAGAAAAAGATATCATTCGAAGGCGTACTGATTCTAATTGGGATGGAGGAAAGCATGGTTTTGAAGTATTCCTTAAATTCATAAGGCAAGTGAAAGATTTTTTAAATTTAAGTCAGAATTATTATATTTATTATATTAGTTCAAGTTTAACAAATTTAAGTCAATTAAATGATGAATTAGAAATACTAGGGTTTCGAAATAGTATTTTAAATAAAAAGCATGTATTTTTCGAAGATATAATATTGAATCGATTGGAAGAACTTTAAAGTTTTATTAAAAAGGTCTCCTCGTTCTACGCTTTTCTAACAAAGAGACTCCATGAACTTTCAATGTTCTAGATAAATTATTAAACAGCAGATTGATCTCTTGAGGTTTAAATACTGCTCTTTTATGTGCTTCAATTTGAGGTATTGGCAATCCATAAAATTCATTAAGACTTGAGATCGGTAGGAGGATTGAAGATATTAGATCAGCTTTTTCAGAAGCTTCTTCTGAACTGCATTTTTCGTCCATAAAAAACTCAATTCTGCATGGCGTATCATAAATCGCAGTTTTTAAGTAGAAAGCATAAAAATTAAAAGGAAAATAGTATGGAATTTCTTTTTTTATCCCTGTATCCCTTATTTTGTCTACTTCTTTTTTACAATTGAAGATACAACTTCTCTCTGTTTTCAGCAATACTCTATTGTATAAATCTAAATCAGAAAAGAATTCTAAAATTTGACGATAATTAATTTTTATGAAATCAGATAGATTCGTTACATTAGGTTTTAACATCTGTATGGTGCTCCTTAAAAGATTAGTTAACGCTGAGGTTCGCGTATCTTTTATCGAACCAATCAAAATTATCCCCTTCTCAATGCAACTAGAATATAATTTTTGATATTCCTTTAATAGCGTATCGTATCTCTTAGAAATTTCTGAATCTTTAGTAAATATCAGATTTATGGGCATTATTACGATGGAACCGTCTAAAATAATTAAGTCTACTTCGCTTTTCTTTTCGATTAAGTTATTTAAAAGATTTATTTCCATAAAAGTCATGTCCATTGAAATTTTGGCTTCAACTACATTTTCTTCTCGATTTAAATAATTTCCCTGGACATTATAATTATTAAACCCTGCTATATCAGGAAAGTAATCAATTTGAGATGATTGGTTTTCGTGAAAGTAGTACTTCACAGCAATAGCTTTTAAGAAAGAAAAATCTACGTTCATGAATTTTTTTACGACAGAGCTCCCATCAACACTTACTATGTTTAATCCTCTTATGTTGGAGCTTGGAATTGGCTTTCTAATAAAATTTTCTTTAATATCATAATGTGGATATTTCATCAATTCTTCAAAATCCAGACTTTCGAGATTAGCTAATAGTATTTCTACAAAATTGTTTTTTATTCGTTCGATATCAATATATTCTTGGGCGATGTTTTTTAAATTTATTAGCAAAATCTGTTCTTTGGTAAAACCTGAGTTAGTAGAGTCACTTGAGATGAGAGAATCAGAATTAAGATTAATATTTCTTTGATTTAACGAATTATTTCTAACTGTCATCAAGATTTGAAATGAAGAGAGGTAACTTATAATTATGAGGAGAGATTTAAATTATTAATTTTTATAATTAGATTCAGCAGATAATCACTTTAAAAATGGCTATCAATTTAGGAGAAGATCCGAATCTACTGATATTAATCTCATTTGCTGAAATTTTATTCATTCTTGTTCCTTCATTAATTGCTGCAAAAATAGAAAAAAACCCTTTCATAGTAGAAGTTAAAGAGCTTGGTTTTAATGTAAAAAATTCAAAACTCAAGAATATCATATTAAAAATTCTTGCTGGGATATTAATTGGAATCTTTTTCTTCTTTATTAGTGATTTGCTATTAACTTTTTATATGAGATTTATAATTCAAAATCTGTTTGGAGCGCAGGTTATTGAAGATGGTATAGGTAACGCTATTTCTACCCAACCTATGAATCCTAATTTTATTCAATTATCACTTCTTATAGTAGTTCAGATCATCATTATTGGTCCCTGTGAAGAGGCGTTTTTTAGAGGATTTGTTATCAACAAAAGCAAATATAAGATAAAGGTAATCTATTCTATTATTCTTTCTTCATTTTTATTCGCAATATATCATGTTCCTCCTTTCCTCGTACCTTTAACTACAATCATAACTTTTTTTGGCTATTATTTCACTTTTGGTATTTTATTATCTCTAGTTTTCGTCGCGTTTAAAGGCTCTATTCTCCCAAGCTCAATTGCTCATTCTAGTTTAAATATATTACTTCTAATATTTTGAGTAAAAGATGTTTATTGCGATAAAAGGTTTAAAAGTATTGAAAAATAAATAAAAACATACATTTAAAAAATCTTACAAAGATAAATATAATTAAGTCAAAGCTATCAATATTAATTATTTGAGTACAGAAAAATAATAATAACCATTTATCAATAAGGGTTAAGCAATTTGGCAAGCTACGATTTTACTTGGAAAATAATGATGTTAGGGGACGCGGCTGTTGGGAAGACCTCCTTAACGATAAGGTATATTTCGGGCTTTTTCCTCTCAGATTTAAAACTAACGATAGGAGTAGACTTCTATAGCAAAACTACCACCCATAGAAAGAAAAAAGTAAAACTACAAATTTGGGATTTTGGCGGTGAAGAAAGATTTAGATTTCTCTTACATCAATACTGTAAAGGAGCAAACGCTGCTTTCTTCTTATATGACATTACTAATCGCTTGTCTTTAGACCATTTACCTGATTGGACTCAAATCATACGAGAACATGCTGGAGATATCCCAATTATGTTAATTGGTTCTAAAGTGGATTTAGGGGAATTTCGAGCTGTTACAAGGGAGGAAGGGATTTTAGCTGCTAAAAAATATAATTTATCTTCATTTATAGAATTGTCTTCTAAAACGGGTCAAAATGTTGAGAATGCATTTGATGTTATAACTGAAACTCTTTTTGAAAGATATAAACCTAATTAATAAACTTCACTTTTTATAAAATTATTGTTATATTTTTTTCATGAAGAGATAAATTTAAACTAATCAACTCGCTAGATGCCAAACTTGCATATTATTCCCGCCTCTATTATTCCACGCAAAATACGGAATAGCAGTAAATTTTCTGCCATTGTTAGTTGTCCCAGTAATGATATTGACACCCCCTAACAAATCTGTTTCGAATATAACACTTAAATCCTGATCCTTTTTAATAATTGCTGTAAATATATCGAAATTCTTATTGTCTTTTTGTTCTAAGCAATAAATTAAGGGACCATTAGATATCGATATTCTACCCTTATTGTTCTTGATTTTTTGGTCACTTTCAACAAATTTTGCTTTCATTTTGAAAGTTATATCCAATCTATCGTTATCTAACCAGTTTCTTATAATTTCCACATATTTCCCGCTAGATAGACCATCATAATATTGTTCACCATTAATTTTTAGCTCTGTTTCGGTGCTCCACCTCGGAATTCTCAGGAATATCGAGAACTTTTGACTTTTACTTAAATTAAGTTTAATATTTACATCACCCTTCCATGGAAATCCAGATTTTTGATTTACTTTAATCCTGTTTGAGCCTATATCAATATTAGCGTTATTCCCAATATATTGATGAAACCAGATACCCTTCTCTGATGTGCTATAAATATACTTACCTATGGAACCAATAGTTCGAGCGACATTAGGAGGACAACACGCACAACGAAACCATTCAAATCTTGTATCTTTAGCATGCGAAATTAAAGGATTGTTGTATGTGTATTCTATACCATTAATTGATTGCCCAACCAGCATCGCGTTATACATTATTGACTCTATTAAATCTGCATACTTACAATTGCTTGTTATTTGGAGCATTCTTAGATTCCACATCATATTTCCGATAGCAGCACAAGTTTCAGAATAAGAATCTTCATTTTTTAAAGCAAAATCTTTTTTAAAACCTTCTATACGTTTTTCAGATCCAATTCCACCAGTAATGTACATTCTGGCTTTAATCATTTTCAACCATACCCTACGAAGGGCGTTTAATAAAGTTTTGTCTCCTATTTCAGAATATAGATCGGCAATTCCACAAAATAAATACATTGCTCTAACAGCGTGCCCAACTGGTTCAAAAATTTCTCTGACTGGAACATTTGATTGAATAAAGTTCCCTTTTAAGTTTTCTATAAAGAGTTTTATTTGATCTTTTAGAGTAAGCTCCGAAATCCATTCTGCAACTTCGCTTTCCTCTTCTTTAACAGTATTTTCCCCTTCTAAAGATGATTGAAATTCTTGATTTTTCTTTTTTGCTGAACCTAGTGTAAAAAGCATATTTAGGTACTGATTAACAACATAAGTTTTAAAGTTGGAAATATTACCCCTTCGATTGATAAACTCTTCAGCTAAACTCAAATATCTTGAATTTTCTGTTATTCTGTATAACTCGATTAAAGCCATTTCGATTTCTTCGTGACCAGGGACACCTTTTCTTTTTCCACCAAGAAATAGTTTAACAAGCAAATCAGCGAATTTAATGGCTAAATTTATTAAATCCTTACTTCCAGTTGCATTTTGATGGGCAATTGCCGCTTGGATAAGGTGACCCGCGCAATATAATTCATGCATAAGATAAATGTTCGTAAATCTTTTGTGTAAAAATCTTGTTGAATAAAATGTATTAATGTATCCATCTTGAGTCTGAGAATTCTTAATTAAATCAACGATTTCATTTACTTTTTTTTCTAAATCAGAATCATTATGTGTGTGCAAGATATAGCTTGCTGCTTCGAGCCATTTATATAGATCAGAATCAAAGTAGAATTCTCCTAATTGAACTCCTTTTTTAAGACCTGAAGCAACTCTAAAATTATCTATGTGAGAATCTGCCTCTAACATTTGATGTTGATGGTGAATTGATATTTCTCTATTGATCAGTTGTCTTTTCGACCAAAAATCATCGTTAATAGTAACATTTTCAAACGAAATGGTTTTGAGCTTATTGAAAGGGCGTTTACTAGTGTTAATAGTCATCTTTAAAAAACTGCTTTTTTTAAAAAAATATAGAAAAAATAATTAAGAATAGAAAATAAAATATTTTAATTATTCAATCCAATAAAGTGAATATAAAATATGTCTGATTTAACTTATTTTATAGGTATTATTTTCGCATTCTTAGCAGGGATTGTAGTACAGATCGGAGTTCTTATTCAAAAGTCTGTTATTAATAAACACTCTAATGACCCAAAATTTATCATAAGCCTTGTTAAAAGTCCATTATGGTTCATGGGACTTCTACTACAAATTGTTATCGGAGGGCTTATTTTTTACTTTATAGCAATTATTTTTATAGGACCTGCCCTTGTTCCAGGTTTAATGTCTGTAGGATTAATAATTCTTGCGTTGGGTTCCGTTAAAATTTTGAGAGAAACTTTAGGGAAAAAAGAGATTTTTGGTATCTTATTAATGATTATTGGTGTTACTTTTCTTGGTTTAAGCAATTTATCTATTGATGTTTTTACATTTAATATCCTTGATTCAGGTTTTATTTTTAGAATAATTGTGTTTACGATTGTTGTTCTTTCTTTAGCATTTATTTTTGAAGTATTAAGTAGAAAACACGAGAAGATTAAAGGCTTAATAATGGCCATCGAGGCGGGGTTAATTCTCTCTCTAAATACGGTTTGGGCAAGCCCTGGAACTACAGTTGTAACTCATCTAGTTGATGGAATTATAATAGAAGAAGAAATAATTTTTGGAATTATAATCGGCATAATGCTTGTCCTGCTTGTAGCTATTGGAATCACCATAGGACAAATTTCGCTTAAATATGGCCAAGCTAATATTTTAGCACCAATAACGAGCGTTCCGATTCAAGTAATACCTGTAATAGCTTTTTTTATTATATTTTTATCAATACCCCCAAATATTCTTTCAGTAATCTATTTGATATTTGGATTAATTTTCATTATTAGCAGCTCTTTTTTACTTTCGAAGAGACAAGCTTAGCTTGAAAACACACACTCAAGAAATTAACTTAAGATAATTTTCTTTACAATTGACTATTCAATATAGAATAAATTAGATTACGATCTTTTAGTTGTAAAAAAAGCAATTAGACCAAAGATAAACCCATTCAAGAGACTTCCAAGAACCACAATAAAAAGCGCACCGTTTCCTAAAAATGTTCCTGCTATAATTAATTGATACGAAACAGAAATATACATTAAAATAATAGAGATAACCATACTAACTAAAGCTGTTAGAAATACGCCTAAAAAAGAATTTAACCTCTTCTCACCAAATCTACTAGCAACTATAGCAGCAATAAGAGGAGCAATAAGTCTTGCAAGAGTCAAAAATATGAAGTATGTATTAAAGTTAGTAATATGATATGCTATAAGATACACAGTATCCCAAATTGCATGCCCCATTGAACAAAAAAGCGTATAAATAAGAGATGTTAAATCACCTGTAAATAGAAGTACAATATAATCAATATGACCGAAAATAGCATAAATTATTATCACAAAAAGAAAATTGGTTATCAGCAATGCTAATAAACTAAAAAAAAAGCCTTTACTATACTCATATCCTCTCCTTACGATGTTGGGTATAAATAAGAATAATTTTTTTAGATGAGTATTATTAGGACGTCTTTTTTATTTAAATCTTACCTCTTGAGAATTTTCAATAAAATAGGAATAATGTCCAAAAAGCGCAACTGATAAGAAGAATTTAAAGTTCGGTTTAATGAATAAAATCATCCTAAAGACCCAATTTATTGAAAAAATCAATTAATTTTCCTTTAAAGGAGGAAAAGTCAAGAAAAAGAAATTTGGATATCATAAAATCTTATTTGCATATTAATTACTACCTACTTGGTTAAATAAATTTACCAAATAGTCTTATATTAATATTGATTGATAGATCAACCTTATCATCTGAACTCAATATTTGATCAGATCTAGTGATCTGATATTGCTAGTAAAAAAATTATTTTTTATCAATAAGATTTTTTTTTGTCGACCAGAATTGGGAGATTTAATTAATCGAATAATCTATGATCAACCAACACATTTAAATATAAGAAATTCCAATTTAAATATAATTACCAATATAAATTTAAAACAAAATTTTAAAAATTTTAGAATTAGTGGAGGAATAAAAAAATGGCTGCATTTGCATGGAGTCCTTTACGGGCTTTAATGAAAAAGGCTGGAGCAGAAATCGTAAGTAGAGCCGCAGTAGATAAGTTAATGGACTATTTAGAAGAATATGCCAAAACTTTAACTGGCTGTGCTTTAGATATCGCTAAACACTCTGGTCGTAAGAAAGTAACTCAAGCTGATATGAAAATCGCTATTAACTTAATCTAAATCAGCGATTTCCAGAAAGCTCAATACTATTAAAATTTCTTTATTTTCTTTTTTTTGTTTTTGTTATATTTTTAGTTTAAATTCTAATTTCATTTATTTGAATTTTAAAATTTATCTCTTCTAGATCGTCGTCAACATCAGTTACAATAACATGGAACACATTAGAGTCGTAGGGATCCTTATAAAAGTGGAAGGCAATTTTTTCAAAGTTCAGAGATTTTATAGAAGTACCAGTTATTTCTACCGATAGTTGTTGAAATACGTAAAGATAACTTGAAACCAAATTAATATCCCTACCCTAGGTATGACATTGGCCAAAAATATGGTTTACTAATACGACTCCTGATTTAAAGATAAATATATTCTGTATCAAAAGTATTCCTAATTTTCAATTATCACTAACCTCAAAATCAAGATAATAGATTTAAATCTTTATTTTATAAATTATCAAAAAAGGGTAAACAGAAGTTCATTTTAATCATCGATCATCCTTCGATGTCCATTAGGGCATTCACCATAAGTACAATCGTAAAAACCGTCGTCGTATTCTTCTCTTGCGTTATAGTGCTCCCAACAATATATTTTATCACACTGAGGACAATATGCATCCAATCCTTCGAAAGAGTGATGCCTTTGCATGAATTGATGAACTCCTAGAAAATTATCTTTTTTCAGAATTCCAAACAGCTCGTTCGCGAGATCTTTTCTTAAGGATCTACTATGCGTAATACCACTATAAACAAGCGATTCAAGTTCATCGAACCGACCGAAACCTATTTTGTATTCGACGGAAATTCTACCGCAAACTGCACAAGGTAAGTGATATTCTGAATCTGATACCTTAATAATTCTTGCGTTAGGCTTATTAATTTTCTTACTTGGTGCTAGACTTTCGAATTCAAAATAAAAAGCGTTCCAGCATTTCTCAAAACTAATTTCAACTTCTTTTATAATATTAAATACTATCTCTTCTTTATAGAATTTTAATTCGCTTATGGATTTAGCTAATCGACCTCTTGCGAGGTGTAAAAAATTTTTGGAAT
>JAGXNP010000095.1 GCA_019894885.1 Promethearchaeota archaeon
GTGATTTCTATTGTGGGGACTTACTTATGAATAAAAAAATGCCCACTAGGACTAACTTGATCATAGATAAGGAAGCTTTTGAGAGGAGCGTTGATAGACTTAAAATGCTAGATATTAACATGGTTTATTCCGGACATGGAAATCCTTTCCCAATAAAAGAATTTTTTGATAATGAAGAAGAAGGAACTTAATCTATTTTTATATAATTTTTTTATATTATATTACTTTTTTTCAAATTCCTTATATAATTCCCTTAACTTGTCTAAATACATAGATTTAAATTAACTTTTGTTCAATTACTCCAATTACAAATAATAAAACCTTGAAAAAAATAAATTAAGTGTTATATATGAAAGAAAATATAGATTTAGATTTAGAAGAATTACTGGAATTGTTGAAATATTCTTTTCTCAGGTTGGATGGTGCGTGGTTCATGGCTTCCGTAGAAAAACTCGGTGTGGAGACTGCGACAGAATTAGATGTAAGAGCATGGGAGATGTTTTCTGAAAGGTTAGGAAAGAAAATCGCTTCAATAACGAATTTGAAAGGTGATTTCTCTCAAACGGTACCAAAACTATTGAAGATCCAGCATACGCTTATGAATATGAATTCAGAAATAGAGGTTATTAACGAGAGCAAAATGATTCACAGAGTTTTAGAATGTGAAGTTTGGAAAATGGTTCAGAAAGTATGGCCTCAGGATGCAATTCCTTGTCACAAGGTTACACTAGCAAGTATTAAGGGTTTGTTAAAGGGGGCTTTTCCAGAAAACGAGTTTATTTTGAAACATAAAAGGAAAATACCTTTGGGAGATCCTTACTGTGAGATTGAAATTTCCGTTAAAAATTCAAATTAAACTTATGTTTTTAAAAATACTTCTTTACAATTTCTTTTTATAAAGGGACCTGAAAGTTATTCCTGTTTTTTTAAGGATTAAGTATTTCTTCAACTGAACAGTCTTTATATATTTCTAATGCTAATTTTCTGAGACCATCTAATCCAATTGGTTCTTCAAGGAGTTTATTGGATTCCCAAATCTTTAAGTTTTTAAATTCTTTTTTTATTTCTGCAGAAAATTTTAATTGTATTTGGCGCATTTTTTCACAGAAATTACAGTGTTTAGGATCTGGAGTTAACATATTAATATGAATTGCTTCGAGGTTAATGTATTTTTCAGTTAAATCTCTTGCTCTTTTAACTTCTTCATAACTTGGTTTTTCAGCTATTGAAACTAACCTTAATGATCCTACGGTATGGATCAATTCTGTGATTCTCTCACCACGCTTTTCCAAATCAACTATCATATTAAAAATTTCTTTACCCAGTTCCTTTCTTTTTTCATAATCATCATTAAAAGGTTTTAAAATCTGTCTAAACATCTTCGAAAAATTGCGCATCGCGCCTTTAATAGAATTATAGAAATTTAACGAATATTTTAGGACTACTTTGATCTGATCCTCAGGGATTTCAAAAAGAGTAATCATATTTGCAGTCGGAGGAAAATCCGCGATAATGATATCATATTGTACTTCTTGAGAATTAATGTCCTCCGCATCTAAAATTTTTTGAAAAAACATGGCATTTTTTAAAGCCAAGGGTATAGAATCTGAAGTAAAAGTAGTATCAATAAATCCCTCGATTTGTGGGATCATACCGACTAAAGGCATCTGCTTCATGAGTGTTTTCATTTTTTGAACTAAATCCTTTGTATATATTTCAGCGTATTCATTTGCATCAGGTTCAATCGCCCATAAATTACTCGTAATGGGAGTAATTATGTTTCCTATATCTTTTGATAGGAGATCTGATAAATTATGTGCCATATCAAAAGAAATAAGAAGAAATTTCTTTTCTGGTAATAAATCTGACAATATTACTGCAGTCGCAGCACTTATACTGCTTTTTCCCACACCACCTTTTCCACCTAAAACTATTATCTTCTCAATCATACTAAACACAGATTAACTCTAAAATTAGAAATTAAATAATAACAAATATGATAATTATATAAAATAAATTCAAGAATTTTAATAATTCGACATCGAATTACTGAACCTTTTTGGGGAAAAAAACTAACCGTCCAGAAATAGAGGGTTGGTCAGAATTCTTATTTTCTTCAAAATAAAAGTAAAATCTACCAATATCAGTAGTGATTCGGTATTTTGATCTTTTTTTTGTGTTTTTTGAAATCTCTCTTAATAGTCTACCATTCCAATAGAGACTCATAAAATTAAGATTAGAACCAAGAAATAAAAAATAGCATTTTATGGAGATAATATAACCTTGAAGGTCAATTCTTATTTTATTGTCAAATTGTCAAAAGATAAATTTAATAAATACTTTTAATAGATTAATCATCAAAAAAATGTTGATTATTAATAGAATTGCTAAATAAAATTACCATTCATATTATCATTACATTAAAATTTTAATCGAATAAGTAAAATTATCAAAATTTATCATCAATTAAATGAAAGAATAAATTAAATAAATCAAAAAAAAAATTCAATCAAAGAATTAAATTAAAATTATTATCCAAACTTATAACGATATACCCGAAGTAGATTCATAATTCAAGCTTAATAAAGATAAATAAAACTATCTCAAAAGATAAATTATTCAAGTTTTTAGTTAGAAATAATCAATTTAACATTAGTTTCTATCTATTAGTTGGATTTTACTTCTTTTTATAAGTTTATAATTAATTTTAGATTCTTTGATGAAATCAAATATTAAATAGAAAAAAGGAGTGATTAAGATTACCACAAACAGTGTTGATTTTACTACTAAATATGTTATCGAAGCAAAGTTTAAAATTAAAGGTGTCGTTGCGCAATCAGACATAGTGGGAGCAATCTTTGGACAAACTGAGGGGTTGCTTTTAGACTTAGATCTAAGGGATCTTCAAAAATCTGGACGAATCGGGCGAATTGAGGTTGATAATGAATCTAAGGAAGGGATATCCGAAGGAATCATTAAAATCCCTTCTAGTCTAACTCGTAAAGAGACTGCTCTGTTGGCGGCAACTGTAGAAACTGTAGCTCGCGTAGGTCCTTGTGAAGCTGAAATCGAATTATTGGACATTCGAGATGTTAGAGTAACTAAACGTAAACAAATTATTGAGCGTGCTGCAGAATTATTAAAAAAATGGGATCAGAATTCTTTAGAATCGAGCGAAATCGAAGAAAGAATGGACGCAGATATTAAACTTGGAGAAATAACATCTTGGGGTACGGAGAACTTACCAGCAGGTCCCGATGTTGATTCTAGCTCAGAAATAATAATCGTTGAAGGTCGAGCAGATGTTTTAAACCTATTACGGATAGGAATTAAAAACACCATAGCGGTGCAGGGTACGCAAGTCCCAAAATCGGTTGTAAAATTAATAAAGACTAAAAATCCCGTAATAGCTTTTTTGGACGGGGACAGAGGAGGTACGATTATTTTGAATGAATTGATGCAACTTGCAAAAGTTGATTTCATAGCTAGAGCACCTGAAGGCTTAGAAGTCGAGGAACTTACTCGTAAACAAATGATTAAGGCTCTACAGAACAAAAAACCGGTAGGGGATAAACAAACATCTTATAAAAAAGAGAAAAAGGAAGTTACTGGAAAAGATTCTGCGTTGCAGAAGTTGCTTAAGAAGTTAAAGGTAAAAAATCCGAAAGCGATAATTGATAGCCTCGAGAAAATAAAACCTGGGCATAGCATAGGATTTAATAAAAGTTTGGATAGCCTATTTGAACTCCCAGTAGGAGAAGTCTTTGAAAAAATTAAAGAGTATAAAGAGACTCAATTTCTTATAATATATGGAATTCTAACCAAACGATTGATGCCACTAATAATAAGTATGAAAATAAAATTTATCGCATGTAAGAACAAAGAGGAAGAACTAAGAGTACCAGATCAGGTCGCAATTTATTTCTTTTGAGCCTAAAAAGTTTTATTACCACTTTTTTTTTATCATTAATAATCTTAATAATTAAGTGTTAATTCTGGCTGCAATTAACCTTAATAGGCAGTCCATCTGTTATTGAGTTTGATACTATACAATTTTCCCTAAAATCTTTTACACATTTATTAATACTTTCTTTTGAAGTAGTTTCCTTTACAGAAAATTTCATCTCAACATCCACATTAACTAATCTTAAAAGTTTCTTAGGACCGACATGAGTTAATTTACCTTCAACTAACACTTTAAATTCATTTAATTCTATGTTTCTTTTTTGAATACAATAGATAAATGTTGTTCCTAAACAGCCTCCAATACCAACTAATAAATACTCTACTGCACTTGGTCCTAAATCTGTTCCATGAAAAGATTCAGGCTCATCAACATTAAAATCTTTAAAATTTCTTACAGAAGCTTTGAAATGAAGATTTCTATTATAGGATAATGTCACTTTCATAAAACTCAACAATAAAATCTATTTTAATTAAAAATGAAAAGAAGTATAATTTAATAACTCTAACGAATTCCTAATACAGAATTTAACAGAGTAAAGACAAGTTGAATCGCATAGGATAAAAGTCCTAATACTAATATTCCAATAGCACATATCTTAAAAACTAGAAAATAATCTTTCCTTCCTGGTTTATTAGCAATTTTGATAATTCTTTTCGCATTTTGAAAGAACACGCCAAATCGTTCGTAAAGGGACAATTTCTTCCCTTTTTCGTACTTTGCATATTTTTCATATTTTGGATAATTATTTGACACAAATAGATTAAAAATAAATATTTAAAAAATTTAACTGTTAGTTTGGTAATTGGTTTTTTAATCTTCCTTTATACCTAGTATACTCGAGATGAATAATTGACTGTTGAAGGGTTCCAGATCCTCATAGCCTTGTCCAATACCAACAAAAAGAATTGGTTTTTTAGTTTCATATGAAATTGATAATGCAGACCCTCCTTTCGCATCAGCATCAAATTTAGTTAGGATATTTGCGTCTATTCCAACGCTTTTATTGAATTCTTTTGCTTGATTTAATGCGTCATTGCCCGCAAGACTGTCGCCAATAAACAAAATTAGATCAGGCTCAGCCACCTTCACAATTTTTTGCATTTCTCTCATCAAGTTCTTATTACTAACTTGTCTCCCTGCAGTATCTACTAAAACGACATCAATATTTTTTGCTTTTGCATGTTGAATCGCATCAAACGCTACACTTGCAGGATCAGATTTGTATTCGTGTTTAATAACTCTAATTCCAATATTCTGCATATGGTAGGATAGTTGTTCTATTGCAGCAGCCCTAAAAGTATCTGAAGCTGCTGCTACAGAAGATATATTATTCTTTTTTAGATAATGAGCTATCTTTGCAATCGTTGTTGTTTTGCCAGTTCCATTAACTCCTAGAAAACAGATAACATAAGGCTTATTTTGCTTGTTGAAATTCCTAATCTCATCAATTAAATCGATTTCTCTTTCTGGAGTTAAAATTTCTTTAATAATTTCTCTTAAAATATCAAAAAGAAACTTTTTTTTGGATGTTAAACGACTTATTTGTTCACCTTTCAGAGATTCACTAATTTTTTGGCAAATAACATCAGCAGTTTCTATAGCCACATCATTACTGATTAATAGTAAATTGAGTTCATTTAATGTGCTTTCTAAATTATCGGATGTTAGTGTTTTTTTAACAAAAGTAGAGAAAATATTGCTTATTTTTTTCATTTACTAGATCACTTGAATAGAAAATCGATTTAATCAAAAAAAGAGTTTACTACAAATTATTTTTGCGCCATCCTGTTTTGGAGCATTTGATTCATTCCTTGAAGATTTAAATCTAAGGCGAAAATTCTTTCCTTGATAAATTTCAATTGTGTATTGTGTTGGTCAATAAGTTTATTTAAAAATTCAATGGCTTCTTCAACGGTTTTTTCTATAACTGTATCTTGGTTTACAAACACAAGAACATTTTTGATATCTTTAATCGTTGCTTTTATGCTTGCTAATCCTCCTATGGGGATTAATATTTCGTCGTTTTCGCTAACACCTTCGAGAAGACTATCCATAGTTCGTTTAGTAGTAAAAAGATTTCCAAGAGAAGCATTTATTATTTCAAATTGACCTTGAAACATATCTCTTTGTTCTTTGAGATACCTATATTGATTTAATTGTTGTTCAAAATTTTGATTATCTTCCATACAAATCAACTTTTTTTTTTAAAAATTATCTATCTAGATAATTCTCGAATTAGATAATCTTGAGATTCATCAGGAGATATTTCTTTTATTTCCTGAATATTAATCTGCCTTCTTAAAATACCTATTGAAGTAATTTGAGATAAAGCTTTCTCTAAAGCATCATTTTCTTTTAAAGCTCGAACCTCCTTCCGAAATAAGTATTTCTTGTACTTTTTTCTGTACGTTCCTATTATTCTATAAATCTTAATCTCTGACATAAGTCAACATTTCCAATGCATCAATGAAGTTAAACATGATAATAATTTTAAAAATATTAAATTTTGCTTTTTTTAATAGAACTAAAGATAACATTTAGATAGTAAGATTTAAAGCTTTAGCACATTAGTTAAACGCATCATTTCCGGACCCGTGCATTGATTACCAAAAAAGCCACTTCGATCGTTGACAACCGCACCTGAAGAGAGATAAGGTATGCCTCTGTTTACAGTGGAAACATCTGTCTCATTAACTTTTAAAATATCGGAAATTATTTCGATCTCTTCGTCGGTTGCTAAAGGATGCACCAAACACCCTTTATTGTTTGCAACCGAAATCGATCCGGGAAGATTCATATTTACATATTCATAAACAACGGTTTCAACATTTAAAATATCTTCAATTATGTTCTTATACTCTTTTAAGAAAGAAGATATTATTGCGCCTTTATCATTACATAATATTAAATTCCCAAACGCATTATCTAAAGATTTAAGAACTCCTATTTGATAATCACCGCTTAAATCTTTTGTATACATCTTTAAGTTTTGAAGCTCGTCGTCCCTAATTATGTGTGGAACGATTATTCCATTTATATTACTTGCGGTGTATACTCCTAATAAGGTGGAATTGTTAATCGAAATAGGAAAAAAGGGTTCGCTGAATACACTTTTAATTTTTTCAATTGTTGAAGCGATTAGAGTAGAGGGGTACAAGCCATAGGAATTATTTACTGCTAAGTAAACACCTACCGAATTCCCTCCAAAAATCTGATACTTAAAAATCGTCATTTAATAAAACTAACTTATACTATATGTGTTGGATAAAGTTCTAAACCATAAATATTTTATTAAAAATGCGTAGGATTAATAGGTCTACTAAAATCCATTTAGAATCTCTGTTCTTAGCAATTCTCCTCCCAAAACCTAATTCAATCATGATTTTAAAAGAATACTCCATTTTAAACTATGATTTGATGGATTATTGTATTTTTCTTTTTTAAAACAAGCTGATCAAAACCTTACTAAGGTAAATTGTATTTACATAAACCTTTATAAGTGAGTTAAAAGCATTTATGAATTATGATAAATTGGATTATCGCACTCTTTTATCTTTTAGAAGAGTTCGGTTTTTTAAAAATTGAAGACATGGTCACGAAAAATCTTCCACTTTTGTTGATTTGTAGGGGTTTCTACTGTCTCACCTATGTTTTTAATTATTACAAGAGTCGTAGCGGTACTTCAGAAAATAAAAATACTCTATTTGCTCAGAAAGAGGGTATTTATTTTATCCTAAAACAAGTAATAATAATACTCTTTGGAACGATATATTTACCTTTTGCTGTTTTCATATCATTCTATTCATTAATGATGAGCGGGAATTACATTAAAATTACTGCTGAAAATAGGGAAAACAAGTATTTAGCATTCGTCGGAAAACTAATCAATGTTTTTTCACCCATATTTGGAATTCTATGGTACACTTTCATCTCACTAGATTATTACTCTATTGCTGCTATAGGTGTAAGTATTGCTGCATTTTTACATTATGGTCTAAAAATTTCGCTGTTATCTTCAGAAAAACTGCTAGAAAAATATCATAGAAGACGTATCGCGAAAGTGCCTAAAGTTCTCCAATATTTTTTAATAATTTTTCTAATAGCCTTTCCATCAACAGTGATTATCGGAACTGGAGTTTATAAAGTTCAAGAAAAGCAAACTTTTATGGTTCCAATGCGAGACGATATTGATCTCGCTACAGATGTCTATTTTGCTCCTGGATCTTTTAGAGCCCCACGTCCTGTAATTTTAGTAAGGACTCCTTATGGTAAATCTGGTTGGGCACAAGAGTTATACGCTCCTATATACTTACTTCAGGATTATCATCTAGTTGTTCAAGATTTAAGGGGCACCCATGATTCTGAAGGGGGAAATGATTTTCTTTTATTTGTAAATTCTTATAATGATGGTGTTGATACAATTGAGTGGTTGATGAATCAAAGCTGGTGTAATAAAAAAATCGCAAGTGCTGGAGTATCTGCTTTATGCCTTAACCAATATTATTACGCTGGAATGGGTCCTGAAGGTTTGCTTGCTCAACAATTATGGTTTGGTACGCCTGAAATGTTTGACCACGCTATCTTTCAAGGTTCCTATCATAAATCTTCGGTTGAAACGTGGATAAAAAGCACATCTCCATCAAATTGGGAGTATCAAATAGATACGCTTTTTTCTAAAACGATTCCAAAAAATGAGGTACTCTATAATTCTACTTCGCTTTCAATTCCAATTGGACCACATTATTCTAATGTTTCTGTCTATGGAATTCATGTGGGTGGGTGGTATGATCATTTTTTACAAGGAACGCTTGATGGTTATGTTGGTTACGACGATTTCGGAGCTACTAGAGCACAGGGTCATCAAAAATTAGTAATGGGTCCATGGACTCATGGTTCGATTTATGGCGGGCAACAGGGAGAGTTACTATATCCTGATAATTCTAATGGATTTGATTTACTACTCGGTTGGGAAACCGAAATTTTCGACGAAGCATTGTTAGGTATTCCCGCTGATTGGACTGGAGCGAGAGTTGCATATTATTTAATGGGTGATGTTGAAAGTGATTCCAAAAATTGGAATTATTGGAGATATGCATATGATTGGCCATTAGATCATATAGACGATGCTTGGTATTTCACTGATGATGGAGGATTAAGTAAAACTTCTGCTGGCTTAGTAAATAAAAATTTCTCTTATTTATATGATCCTAGATATCTTGTTCCAAATTTAGGAGGTCAAAATCAACCATTCGATTTAGCAGGTCCCATGGATCAAAGATCAATAGAAAGTCGATCCGATGTGTTGTTATTTGAGACTCCTTTATTAACTGAAACAGTGGAGACAGTAGGTAGAATTTGGGGCAATTTATTCATTACATCTAATTGTACGGACACAGATTTCACAATAAAGTTGACAGATGTATATCCAGATGGGCGATCAATGTTAGTTACTGATGGATCCTTGACTGTTAGATATAGATACAACTATACATCTGAGGTTCTTATGTCAGGTAATCAAAATGATGTTTACGAATTATTGATTGATTGCTGGTCAACGGCTTATTCTTTCGCACCAGGACACAAGATTAGAATTGCAATTTCGAGTTCTAATTATCCGCGTTTTGCAGCAAATCCTAATACTGGAGCTCCATTAGCAAGAGATTATCTGATCTCAAATATTGCAAATAATACCCTTCTTGTAGGACCGTTATACAATTCAAGCATCATTTTACCCAGATTAGTCAATATGAGTAGCACACATACAATATTTTAATTCTTTTTTTTTAATAAAGACTAACTAAGAAGAACGAATAAAGAAACCTAATACCAAATTACTCAATCATCTTTAAAAAATCAAGCTCATTGATAAAAGTTACACCAAGATTTCTGGCTCTTTTAAACTTTTCAGAGCTTGCATTTGGATTACTTGTAACTAAATACCACAAATCGTTAGAAATTTCTTCCCTAACGATACCTCCATTTTCGAGGACCTTTTTTTTTGCTTCATCTCTGTCTATACTTTTTAGGTCTTTTGAAAAAAAGAATTTTATCAAGGATAAATCAGCTATAGTTAATCACCTTTTTGAATTAATATCAGTAAAATTAATTTTAATATGTTAAGTAAAAAGGGTACATATTAAAAGACGAAGACCATAAAAAATTCTAAATTTTTAAAACAAGTTGTAAGAAGATTTTGAGATTAATAACCTATTCTGCAAGATAGCACACTACTAATCCATCGATGTTCTTTGTTGCTCTAATCTTGATTTTTCTTGGAGGTTTTTGGATTCCTCTTGACCAGATCTTCTCGTTAACTTCTTGCGAAATGACTAAAGATTCTGGTTTAAAATGTCTTTCCATAAATTCTCTAAGGTATCTTATCGCTTTTTTAGCTCGTTTATTCCTTGGACCTCGCCGTGCTTTAGCTAATGGTATTATGTATATTCTTTCGTCTATAATTTCTTCTTCAGGGGGTTTTTCTTCTTCTAGTTCTTCTAATTCCTCAAGTTCCTCTTCAAAAACTTCGCTAACTTCCTCTTCTTCAGATATCTCATCTAAACTGAATTCATCGATTTCTTCAATTTCCTCTTTAAATTCTTCTTCAGCATCAGCTAATTCTTCTTCTAAATCGTCTAAACTGATTTCTTTTGCTTTTTTTTTTGCCATGCTTAATCCCTCTTTAATCTAGTATTTCGCCATTCTCTTCTAGAATTTGGACTTGATCTAACTTTTCCCCCGGTTCTCCGGACAACCCAGTTTGGAACTGAACGACTTTGGTTCATACTCTTAGCTCTTCGTAATTTTGAGGGTAAATCTTTATTGCGTGCCATTCTCTTAATCTCATAGTTTATTTTTTAATGTTAAATTCTTTTTTGCTACCTGCTGTAATTTTTTCTAAAATTTTTTTGAACTCTTTATCAGGTAACGGTGTAGCTCCACGTAATTTTCCAGATTGGAATAATTGGATTAATTGTAATTCAATTTGCTCAGCAAATTGTGGTTTGACTATTCTTATGTTTTCTAATCGCTGACGTCCTTCTTGACTTAATATTTGTCTCATTACTTGGTATTTTTGGTTGTTATACTCTTGCTGTTGATTTTCTGCTAATTGTTGTTGAGCTGCTTGCTGCTTTAATTGCTCTAATTTCCTTCTCCTAATAGCTTCTAATTCTTCCTCGTCACTCAAAGTTTAACTCCAAGAAGTATGATTTGGTTATATTACTTTCTTAAAATTCCATAGGCAGTTCTTTCTAGGAGGCTAGTTCCTTCTGGTGAAGTTATCCTACCATCCCTTTCTTGCTTCATTATTAAATTAGCATCCTCTAATTGCTGCATTGCTACCCTTATGATCTTTCCACTCCCTTTAGCGCTATGGTGTAGACCTGGACCTTTCCTATTTTTTCCACCGTAGTATTTTCTGAGTTTGTTTACCCCAACTGGAC
>JAGXNP010000096.1 GCA_019894885.1 Promethearchaeota archaeon
TATCATGGATATTACCTTCGCAATTCCATATAAAAGAAAGAATATTAACTAAATCATCAATGGTATTTCCCTTGATATTTAAATACTTTATAACTCTCCGAAATATGATCTTATATAATCTCTGCCACACTATTATATCAAGCTTTAGTGCAGCATCCCAACCTAATTCCTTCTCTGTTTCTATTACCCATAATCCGTCAAGTGTTCTAAAATTCTTTTCAAAATAAAAATTTTTGTCAGCATTACTGATTTTTCTTTCCTTTTTAATAGGTACGACTTTTTCTGCTTTATCTGAAGATTTTTTTTCATAGGAAAATGTAAAATCGCAATAATCGTCACCTAAGCCCATATATCTTGTCCTTTCGATTGCTATATTCTCATTAAAATCTTTAATAATAGCTTTATAGAAAGGGATGCACATTTTTTTACAAATTAATAGTTGTTTTTCTTTCCGTTCTGGGTTACGATCCATTGTAGATTTATAAGGACATTGATTTACTAAAATTTTAACATTATCATTATCACTTTGGTTTATTTCATACTTCCAGCCTTCTATAGACCATCTGAAAGTAAGAATCTCGATTAAGTTAGTAATATCGTTCTTTTCTAAATTTAAATATTTTTTCGTTCGACGAATAACAACCTTAAGTAAATTTTTCCATACAATTAGATCAATCTTTAATGCAGTCTCCCAATTGGCCATTTCTTCAGTCTCAATCATCCAGAGTCCGTCTAAAGTAAAAAAACTTCTTTCAAAGAAGAAAATTTTATCGTCTTGGTTTACTTTTCTCATCAAAAAATCCTAAATTAAATGTTAAATCGTTAAATATTGAAATGTATCAATATTATTAATAGTATCAACAAAAATATGAATAATTGTAAAATTTTTCAAAACTTTTCCTTTCGTAGAATCTTGATGCGTTAACGAATTCCATAAAAATTTATCTATGAATTTTAATTAATAATAGGGTTTATAGAAGATTTAAATATCAAAACTTTTAAATATTGACTATTAATTAATTAATTTAGATATACCTAAATTAGTGGATTTTGTTTTGGAAGATTTTCTATTTGCATTCTTTTTGAGCTTACTTGCTGGATTATCAACCACAATTGGAAGTGTTATCGCCTTCATTGTAAAAAAACCTAATCCAAAATTTATTTCCTTTGTTATGGGTTTTTCAGCAGGAGTTATGATTTTTATTTCGTTTGTAGAATTGCTCCTAAATAGCATATCATCAATTGGTTATCAACTCGGAGTTTTATTCTTTTTTTTGGGAATGGGAATTATGTTTTTAATTGATGTCATAGTTTCGCACAAATATGAATTTGAGGATTCTATCGAGATTCTTGTTAATGATAATGGTAGTTTTAAACCTCATCTTCATCACGGTCATCGCCATCGTCATCGAAACGGGAGAGAAAAAAAAAAATTTAAAGTTGAGAAAACTTCATTATTCATTGTATTGGGGGTTTTTATCCATAATTTTCCGGAGGGTATGGCAACTTTTATTGGAACTTTAACTGAAATCAAACTAGGACTTCTTTTGACTCTTGCTATCGCTTTACATAATATTCCCGAAGGGATTGCAGTCTCGATACCTTTATTTATTAAAAATGGAAGTAAGCGTAATGCGTTTAAGTGGTCATTCATCTCAGGGATTAGCGAGCCAGTAGGAGCTATGGTAACTTGGTTGATTCTTTTTCCTTTTATTACGCCTGCTCTTTTAAGTGCTTTGTTAGGTGTTGTAGGGGGAATTATGATTTATATTTCACTTGATGAATTGTTACCTGCTTCTCGGAAACTTGGGAAAGAACACCATTCAATCTTAGGGATTATTACTGGAATGATTATAATGGCTTTCAGCTTAGCTCTCTTTTAATTTAATGGATCAAAAGGAAAAAAAGTTGAAAATTAATAATTTAACAGACGCTAATTATCTTAACCTAGGAGGCGCTACATATACTTTCCGCATACCTTCTAGCAAAGTAATAGCATTTTCTGGGCAAAAATGAGCACAAACCCCACAACCAATGCAGTATTCCGCATTTACTTCAGCAATATCACTATCGTTCAATTCTATAGCATCTACGGGGCATTTTTCAACGCAAGTTCCACATCCACTACATAAATCCGAATCTACTTGTGATAGGAAATTAGTCGAGTTGATTAATGCGACTATTCCCATTCTCCACCATTCTAAAGTGCCACAACAATCCTTACAGCAATTACATATGCTAGTTTCTTCTTTCGTGATATCAGAATGGGGATGAAAAGCTTTGTGAACTAAGCCATCATCTTCAGACTTTTTCATTATCTCTAAGGCTTCCTCTTTAGAAATTGATCTCCCAAATCCTTGTTCTGCTATATACTTTGCAGATTTACCGAATGTAAAACAATTTTCTCTGAGATTAGTGTGTTTACATGGCTTACCCAATAAATCTCTATGATGTCGGCAAAAACAATGCCCTACAGAGATGTCATCGAATTTTTCTATTAATTCTTCAACTTTTTGAGTTGGTAGTATAAGTTCTTCAGGAACTTCTATATCCTCATTTATTGATAAACTAATTTCGTCTCCTTGAATTGTATCCGCTAAAATTGGCACCGTTCTATCAATCGGAAGCATATTTTCAAATATTGGTAAGACTTGGTCGTAATTAGCTTGAATAAAATCCTGAGTTTCTTCAAAATAATCTAAAAACATTCTAGCGAGTTTCTTATCCACTTCATTATGTTCTATTTTTTTCATGTAAAGATATTCGAATGCACCGACCATAAGCAATGGCATTAACCTATAAATCATCACACCTTCTGAATTTGGTTGATTAAATATGAAACCTTTCTTTGCTAATCCTTTAACAAATGATAAAATTCGAGCTTCGGGTAATTTACTTGTCCTTTTTAATTGTTCCATCGTTTGAGAAGTTTTCCGCTTAAACGCATTGATAAAATCCAATTCATCTTCAGTTAATTGAGTTTTCAATATCTCAATTAAAGTTTTATTAACTGGTGTTGGTAATATCCCCGCTTTTACTACTATATAGGCAGCTTTTTTATATTTTTCATCTGACATTAATATCAATTCAAATGTTTAGGTCTAATAATACTTATAAACCTTCAAAATTAAAAAGCTTTAAACAATAAGCAATAACTAAAGCTTTTATAAATAATTAATAAATTAAATTAATTTCTACAAATAGAGGATTACGATATGAAATTTAATAATATTTTATATGAGAAGGAGGATCAAGTGGTAACTATTACAATAAATCGTCCAGAGGTCCGTAATTGCATCAATAACGAAACAAATTTAGAATTACATGACGCTTGGAAAGCTTTTAGAGACGATGATGATGCTTTAGTTGCTATTTTTACTGGGGCAGGTGATAAAGCGTTTTCTGCAGGGTGGGATCTCAATGATGCCGCCGCAATTGAAAGAATTGAAAATTACGATCAATTTCGCGTTGCAGTACATAGTATTGATGGATTTTGTGGATATACCAAAAAATTTGACATCTTTAAACCAATTATAGCAGCTGTAAATGGTTACACATATGCCGCGGGCCTTGAAAACTGTCTTTTAGCAGATATTCGAATAGCCTCAGAAAAAGCTAAATTTGGAGCCACAGAAAGACGTTGGAATATTGTAGCTGGTGATGGTCTTTGCGTTCGATTACCTCTTGTAATTGGATATTCGCGCGCAATGGAACTCATTATTACCGGCCGAGTAATTGATGCACAAGAAGCCTATCGAATAGGCTTAGTTAATGAAGTAGTCCCTCACGATCAACTAATGAAAAGAGCTAAAGAGTTAGCTTTGTCAATTTGTAAACTGCCTCAAGGAGCAATTCGAACAGACAAGGAGACTGTAGTAAGATGCGTTGGTCGTACAGTTGAAGAAAGAACTCTTATTGAAACCGAAGGCGTCATGTCTATGTTTGTTAGAAGAGACAAGCATACCGAAGGCGCTAGGGCATTTCTTCAGAAGAGAAAACCAGAATGGAAGGACCGAGGTATTTAAGATTAGTATTTAATTCAAGAAGTGAAAGAAATTGAGTAGCAAAAAAGGTAAAGTTCAATGTATTGATGATGAAATTCTCGAAAAACTCTCGTTAAAAACCCGAAATAAATTTTTAAATTACAACCTGATGAGTTTTTTAGATTCCAAGTATTTGATTTTCCTTAAACAAGCCCAGAAGTTTTTTGAAAATTTTGAAAAAACTTATAAAATAACCCATAACGAAGACTTTTACGAATGGACGCCAGAAATAGGTAAAAATGGATACATTTCACGATTGCATAAATTTGAAGATATTGGATTAAATTATGAACCTTACGGTATGACTGCTGAATTCATGAGAATCTTTGCTATCGATTTTTTCGATCCTCAGTTAGCAATGGCTACCGGGGCTACTGCAATAACTGTAAATCCGATTTTACTCCATAATGAGGGTGTTGATATAAGATTGAGAGCAGTAAAGGAATTAATAACGGGGCAAAAAATAGGATGTATTTGTATTACAGAACCAGAAAGAGGATCTGACGCAGTTCATATGCAAACCACATGTGAGGAACAAGAAGATGGCAGCTTCTTAGTTAATGGAGAAAAAATATTTCAAACCAATGGTAGTAAAGCAGATTGGGGGGTTGTATACGCAGTTACCGAAAAAAATAACGGCAACACTATGGCTCAGTTCTTAGTTGATACATCTTGGGATGGTTGGACTGCTGAGCGTGTTAACATTCCTTGGACCCCACGGATGCACGTTAGCAAGGAGACATTTAAGAATTTAAAAGTTCCTCTTGATTGCGTTTTAGGCAAACCAGGTGATGGAAGATCACATTTATTCGAAGGACTTAATTTAGAACGATTAACGATCGTATGCTTAAACACTGCACAAGCTTGGAACGCTCTTACTCACGCAGTTATTTACGCCAATATGAGGAAACAATTTAATATGGAGATCTTAAAATATCAAGGAGTTGGGTTTCCATTAGCCGATTTGTGGGCGCAAACAATGAATATGACGTTATCTACTCTAAATGTGTGTCAAATGATAGACGAAAAAATGAAGAAATTCGGTACCCTACCAAAAGACTTTAATTTAACTCTTGGAACTACTGCTTCTCAATTAAAATATTTAAGCGCCAAATTGTGTGAACGCGTAGTTTATGAATCGGCTAACTTAATGGGGGGGGCTGGAGTTTGCGATAATACTTTAATGCATGATTTATTAGGGATTACTAGATTACAAGAGATTGGAGGGGGGACGAGACAAGTTCAATCCCATATTATGACTACAGCTTTAAAACAGCTATTTAAATTATTATAGGAGACCTTGAATTCATTTTCATCTCATTTTCCCTTCTGTCAAATTATATAAATTCAATTCTTTAAGATCATTTTTTGAAATTTCAAAAATATTAAATAATCTTTAGAAAAAGAATAGTCGTATTCAAAAAAATTTCCGATTAATTCAAATATTTGATGAGGAAAGAAGTGACAGTGGGGATTAACATATGTGAATTCTTCCAGCTTATAACTCATCAAATAAATAAATCGTTTACCGCATTAAAATATTAAATAGAAAATAAGATTAAATTTCTGCTAAAAAAACGTTAATAATGATAAAAACAATAAAGATAACTAACAAAATTAATCCATCTTTTTTGGTAAGCTTTTCCCTTTTATAAGAAAGGTTGAAATATGCTATAATTATTAATAAAATTAACCAATTCAATAATAATATTAATTTAAAAGATATAGTCGTCATAATAACTCCACTTATTCCGAAAGTAATTGTCAAATTCCAAATTAATTTACCAATTATACCTCCAAAACCAATATCTACGGCCTTTTTCTTTATAGATTTTAAAATCAAGGTTAATTCCTCTACGTTAGTAACAAACCCTATAATAATAAATCCAAAAAACGCTTCGGGTATATGTAGGATATTAATAATTTGATCTGCAGATAAAATCAGTAATTCTCCCCATATAAAAATAAAAAATAACCCTACAAATATTATAAAGATCTTTTTTACTTTAGAGGATCTTCGTAATTCCATCGATTCTCTTTCGTTAAATCTCTTGGTATTTTCGATTTCCTCTGTATTTCTATCCTTTTCTTGGGAGTAATTCCTAAGATTTCTTAAAATGTAGATTATGTATACTCCTATAGCGATTATACCGGATAAAAACATAAAATTGTTAAATAAGAAGCTAAAAAGAAGATTAATTAATAAAATATATAATATAATTAAGTAAAATCTTGATAGAGATTTAAACTTCAAAGTGTAGATTAGTAAAGTTAAGGAAAATGGTAATGTCATAGCAATTATAGAATTACCAATTACATTTCCAATAGAAACGTAAGGTAGCCCGTTAACAGCAGCGATTATGGAAGCGATTGATTCTTCAGGATCAATTCCTAGAATCAACATTCCAACAATGAAAGGGGATAGGTTGTAAAGGACACATAAATCTTTTAAATTATCTATAAATAAATCAGCAATAAAATAAATAACAAGATAACTCCCTATAAATAACGTTAGCCAGACGATCAGATTCAACATTGAAATCTTATAATATATTGAAATTTAAAAACAATTTTAATCTAACCTAGATCTCCAGATAAATATATGGTCAAGTTTATAAATAATAAAGAAAAGGAAAAAAATAAAAATTTATTCTTGTTTTCTATGAAATACCGTGTTTAGCTCCGCTTTTAAGAGATCTCGAATAGCAACTCTAATAACTTCAGATCGGTTAGGATATACATTCTGATTTACTAAATCTTCAATTCCTGCCAGATACGCTTCCCATAAAATTTTCGTATTTGAAGAAATTTCAAATAAATTCGGGCACATGGCAAGTTATTAACTTCAACTTTTTCAAACCACCTTATGAGCTGTTAAAATGTTTATTTTTAATATGTAGACGAGAAAACAGAATAATATATCAATATAATACTAGAATAATATATTCAAAACACCCACAGATTTCACGAATAATATATCTAAGCGTATTATTCTTTTTTAAAGAAGTTTGTTCGATTGATTTAACGAAAAAATCTCTTCAGAAGGTTCTATCTATACAATATAATGCCCTTTTCTTTTTTCTACATTTTAGATTTTATAATTTTTAATTTGAGACAATATTTTAAATCTTTTTCTGCTAATTTTGAGTATATTCAACGCTAAAGTGTTCAGATTAATCAAGCTAACAGACTTAAGATTAATAGGTTGGAATATCAAATTTCTAATTTATTAGAAGACTAAAGTTTATAACGGAAATCGATATATTAATTATATCGATAACTGATACATCTCGATTTGAACAAAAAAAATCAATATAATTTTGAATGTGATACTTTTTGGTTGAAATAATTGCGGGGAAATTTGAAAAAGCAATGAAAAAGGGATTTATTAGTACCCTAATTTTAATGGTTTTAGAGAAGGAACCGATGCATGGTCGTCAGATTAAAAAGGCTATAGAAGAACGCACATTTGGAGGATGGGAACCCACAGATTCAACAATTTATACGATTCTAAAAGATTTACGAGAAAAAAACCTAATAGTGCCGACTAATATTCCGGGCACAGATGAAAAAACGATAGCTTACGAAATCACTGATGACGGTAAGAATACGCTTGGAATAATGATGAAAAAAGAGCAAGAAATAAGAGAATCTATGAGATCTATTATCACATCTACATTTGGAATTAAGGACGAACTAAGTGGTACTGAATTGAATGAGTTTTTTGAGCAAAGATCTCCTTTTGCTAGAGTAGCTCATAATCCTGATGAAATTGAAACATTACAAATTTTGGAATTCCAGAAAACTTTTCTAAAAAAAAGAGTAGAAATTTTAAACCAAAAGCTTCAAAAAATCGAAGATAAGATTACAAAATTAGATGATAAAAATCGAAATGAAGAGATATCGTAAATTTAAATCAAAAATTGAGAAAAAATGTCAGAAACAGTAATCAAACTAGAAAACTTAACGAAAAAATTTGGTAATTTTACAGCGGTAAACAACATAAATCTTGAGGTATGTAGAGGAGAAACTATCGGACTGGTAGGTCCTAATGGCGCTGGAAAAACGACAACAATCAAGATGATTGCAAAAATTCTCAGACCAGATTCAGGGAAAATATTAATTAGGACGAACCATAGCGAATTAAGGGACTTGCAACATGTATCAAGTACAGTTAGCCAGATTGGCTTCTTAATCGATATACCTAATTTTTACAATATGACAGCGTATCAATTACTCAAGTACTTTGCAAAAATTCAGAGATATCCAAAAGATAAAATCGAAAATAGAATCGATGAACTTTTAGAGCTCTTTAAACTATCAGAATGGAAGTATGAAAAGGTTAGGAACTATTCTAAGGGTATGACGCAAAAGTTAGGAATCATTCAAGCAATCTTACACGATCCGGAGATAATAATATTAGACGAGCCACAAACTGGATTAGACCCACTTGCGAGAATAGAAATACGTAGGTATATCAGAGAACTTCAATCATTGGGAAAAACCATCTTTGTAGCTTCACACATGCTCTACGAAATTTCTGAAGTGTGTGATAAAATAGCATTAATAAATTTTGGTAAAATAATAGGATTCGATACTGTTGAAAACCTAGCACTTACCTTAAAAACAAGAGAGATAAATTGCCTACTACTAAAACCACTTGATGCTGAGAAATTAGCTCCTTTACTTAATCGAATGGTTGAAAAACTTAATCCTTATTTGGATCAGAATTTAGATCCAAAAATATCAAAGATTCCTATACAGTATCATCCAGAACATCAAGGATTGAAACTGTATTTTGATGGAAAGACCGTATCTAAAGGCGAAATATTAAAAATTTTAGTTAAGGAATTCGAGTCAGATTTCACAGTAGTATCATTTACTCAACCAAAAACAACTCAACTAGAAAGAGTCTATTCACAAATGGTAATAGGTGATACACCAGAAGGATCAAATAAATTAAACGGAGATGATTTTAAAGATGAGTAATGAAAATGAATCTCTTATTGGAATAACACCAATATATCACACATTAGTCTTTGAAATGAAAACGCAGACAAAAAAGTTATACTTTTTTATGTTGGTTTCAATTCTAGTTGCAGTTTTAGTAAGCTATATATTGCAGCTATTCCCGGATTACCTTTTGTCGGATACGCAAGCAGAGTTCTTTAGCGGCGGTTTAACTTTTATCTCTTTCATAACTCTATTTGCGGCATGTTTATTTTTTTCAGGAATAATTTGTTCTGAATTTGATAAAAGAACAGGCTTTATAGTTTTTCCAAAAATAAATAAATATAAATTGATACTAGGGAAATATCTTGGAAATCTAATTCTCGTAGTGTTCATTGTTGCTGTTTATTATATTGTTCTTGGACTCTTTGGTTTTCTATATTATGGGGGACCAATTAATATTCGGATATTTTATTCTTTTGGTTTTTCAGTATTATATGTGATCGCTTTAAGCAGTGTTGTTACACTATTCAGTTCTTTTTTGAAAAACGTAAATATCACAATCATAATCACCTTGGTTATTCTTCTTATGGGATTTAATATAGCTGACCAGATTGTAAATTTAATATTTGCAGACGCATTTGAACCTTTATACTCTTTAGCATATTTGGGTAAATTAATTACTTCGGTATTACTAAATCCATTTCCAGATCCTCGATATCGGGTTCAGTCTCCATTTGGTGGTATGGGGGGTGGTTTTACGTTCGGTTCTTGGGTAACACCTAGTATTTTTATGGGTACGACACTGTTGCTTGTATATATCGTTGGGTGTTTCGCACTAGCAGCAATTTTATTTAAAAGGAGGCAATTGTAGAATGAATTGGATAATATATAAAACAAAGACTAGTATTTTGAGCTTTACACTACTTTGTATAATTTTAATTGGAGCATTTTCTACATCAATTAGTGCTAGTACTACTTATCAACTAACTTTAACAAAGGGTACTGATGAATTTGTAGTTGATCTTTATAACGACACTGATTGGAAAACCACGGTTGATCCTTCTTTAACACCAAGAGATTGGTTTGAAGGAGAAGCAAATGTTACTAATGCAAAGAGTAAAATTACTTTAAAAGGATGGACACCAAACACTTGGGGCATGTACGATGTTCTAATATCAATTTTTATGCCTGAATACTTTAGTTTTGGAGAAATCCTAGCACTCTTAATTATATTGGATTTGCATGGATACAACGAAGCTAATATCAACGCAAGTTATACAAGTGATTACGACTTATGGTACGGACTACGAGCAGTATGGAATTATACAACAAATGACTACGAAGAAAATCCAAGCAATAAGGATATTCTTAATATGTATATTATACATAAGAGTCTAAGGCTTCAAACCGGTATAATAATACTTCAGAATCCTTTGGATTTTAAAACAATGTTGGACGATTACAATGCCTTAGCAACGGAACTAAACGGAAATCCTTTCATAAATACATCAGCGTACTTCCCAATTGTAAGTGCAGATGATTTTCTTTGGCAACTTGCTTTAAATGGACTTGCAATCGCTGAACCTCAGACTGATTACTTAGAAGCTCTAGTTAGCGAGCTTGGATGCGAAAACGCTTCGGTAAGCGGATCAACGCTTATTTTCGAACGCTACGGATTAACAAATTACACTGTTGAAATTTCGTACGGAGAGAAAGGGATGATGTCCTCGTTCACGGTAAAAGACATAGGTAATACAGTTATCTATCAAATTACCAGTTCCAATTCGGAGTGGCTGTTTTATTTACTTCTAATAATAGTATCAGCTAGCAGCGTTGTACTAATTGTTTATGTTGTTCTTAGAAATAGGAAACATAAAAGATAATACTAAAACTATTTTTTTTATTACTTTTTTTTCCATTCATAATTTCTATGATTTAATTTGATTTATTTAGTTATATTTACTTACTCATTCAAAATTATAAATCTTAAATAAAAATTAACAAATAATATTACAAACGATTTAAATAAAATAATTGCTAAAAAGCAGTGCAAAATTAAATTATAAAATATTAAACAAGAATAAAAAAGAAAAAAAATATTAATAATTGGAGTGCTTTAGAGTTATACTACTACTTTAAAACTCTCTCCGAGTCGATAAGTAATAAATTCTAAAGTGCTCCGCCTTTTCAATTTAAAATTGCATCCTAATTATTTGGTTCTTCACTAATATCTATGGGTTTAGCAGGCTTCTTTCCGATTATAACCCTTAAAAGACCGTTTGTCATTTTAGAAGTGATCTTATTTTCATCTGCATCCGCAGGAAGTGGAACATCCATGTTTACGTCTATAAACCTAAAACCTTTAAAC
>JAGXNP010000097.1 GCA_019894885.1 Promethearchaeota archaeon
GGTTATATTTTCCACAAGTATTTTTCGTAATACAAAATAACAAATTTACATCACAATTATCGTCTAATTCCAATATGCATGTTGAAATCAGAAAAATAGTGGAGTATATTATCAATTACTTAAGTAATTTTTATGAATATATTAATATAGAAAAAACGGACGTTACTGATAAATTGTTTTTACTCTCCAGAAATATTATATCATTTATTCAAGAAGCAGATTTTAGAATTTAGACTTTGTTCAAACAAAATATCGTAGGATTCTTTAATCTCCTTATTCGATTTAGAATTTCAAATAGAAAAACAAAATAAAAAAAAGTAATCCGGAACACACTCCCACCTTTCAACCTCGAAAAAAAACATCTATCACCTGCCACTCACACAAACCCGATTCACTCTAAGTCTATACCTCGAGCTCCTCTTTCGAATGCCACACGCTCGCGCTCTTGAGAATTAGTTACTAATAAAATTAAGCAAAATCTTTGTAAAACTTATCTATTAATTTCTGCTCGATTTTATCCAGATTTCTATTAGAATCTTTATTTAGCGCTCTAAAAATTGCCTTAAAGGAATCTGTAAAATTTTTTGCACCCAAGCCCTAAAATTTTTAAAGATAGGCTTTATTTCAATATTTACTAATAATTAATAAGGCATTTTACTAAGTTTGGTTTAAAATGAATAGAGAAAGGGCTAAATATTTAAAAAAAGACTTTGTTCTTGGATTTCCCGCGTATTTAGGTTTTCAAGCTGATAAGATAGAAGATGGTTTATTTCAATCCAGACTTCAAATCCGTCCAGAATATAAACAACAAGACGGTTTTGTACATGCTGGTATCATCGCTACTCTTGCTGATCATACAGCAGGATATGCAGCATATAGTGTTGTACCTAAAAATGTCCGTATTCTTACTATTGAATTTAAAATTAATTTTTTTAAACCTGCAATTGGTGAAGTTCTTATTTGTAAATCTAAGGTGATAAGCACTGGAAAAAAGATCATTATATCAGAGTCTAAGGTATTCGTTGATTCAGAAGATAAAGAGAGTCTTATTTCCCAAGCACTTGTAACTTTGAGAGCAATTTCGTCTCCTATTAAAATGGTATCTTGAGAAAATAATGATTGATAATTGGAGATAAACATTCTGGAACACACCCCAACCTCATTACTTCTTAAAGAAATCTCGGATAGGTGGATTGAGAAAATTTAAGGGTCAAAGGATTGATCAGGAAAAAACATCACTTCCTAAAATTAGGTTGCACTAGAAATTCTGTATTCTGAAAACCCCAAAATCGTATCGCACGAAGGACAAGCCCACATCTTAAAACCACTCCACCCTTTCTCAATACTCTCTCCTTTAAAATCTTTTACTTTTGTCTTAAGTTTTCCTTTTTTCGTCTCTTTTTCTAAAACTACAAAAAAATCTTCTATATGAAGATCCGCTTGACAATACGGACATTTTGACATCTTTAACATTCACACCTCTATTTGAGTAATTTTTATGTAAATCCTTAAAGGATTGTAGAAAACTTAAGAAGAAGCAAAATTTAAACATTTCACAAATTTGTGAAAAGTATACAAAGAATTTACCACCTAATTGGAAAAATAAGTAATTACCACAATTAAAGAAATTATAAAATTACAAAATAAAAAATGGAGTAAAAACTCCGGAACACAACCCCAACACCTCATTACTTCTATAAGAAATCTCGGATAAGTGGATTTACTCAACTCAACTGACTGATGCTACTTCTTGTAGTTCTCTTAATGCATGGCTCTATCAGAATCATATTCTGAAAACCCCAAAATTGTATCGCACCCAGGACAGGGCCACATATTTACACCATGGCTACCACCAATAGTATAACTATCGCCTTTAAAAAACTCTCTTGTCTTAATTTTCCCTCGTTTCGTTTCATATTCGCGCATTTCAAAAAAATCTTTGATATGAAGATCAACTTTACAATACGGACATTTTGACATCTTGTGTATTCACACCTCTATTTTTTTAGTTTTTGTTTTAACCTTGAAGGCTTGTAGAGAACTTAAGAAGATGCGAAATTTAAACGTTTTCATTAATTTGGCAAATTTTATACGATCTCAAAAAAAAATGCAAATTCTCCAATAGAAGATAGCATTACAAGTAAAAAAATAAAGAATATAAGAAAAATTTGGAGTTAAAACTCCGGAACACAACCCCATCCTCCACACTTCAATCTCGCTTCTTAATTTCGAAACAAATTATCCCTGAGTCTCTCTTACCATTGACCAATTGATTACGTCAGAACCAGGAATCGAATAGCGCTTCACCACAGTGAACCCAAAACGTTCGTAAAGCCCTATATTCTCCTCAGTGTTCGTGTCAAGATAACAAGGCAATTGCTCCATGTCTATCCGAGCAAGCATAGGAGTAAGCAAACGGCTCCCAAACCCTTGCCCCTGAAAGTTGGGATCTACACCAATCGTTTTACAATACCAATGACGCATAGGGACGAGCTCAGCGTGAGTGGAAAAGACATGCTCGTAAAGAGATTTTACCCGTTCTAAACCTTTCCCTAAACCAACCCACGAGCCAAAATTAACCCAATTTAAATATAACCTCCTAAACTTATCTTGCTGCGCCTGCTCCTGTTCCTGTTCCTTCAGTGAGGCCTCTAATTGCCATAGTGCAACACCCTCCAACCTTGGCGATGTAATATACACCTTACCGTATCTCATATTATAACGAATGCTGTGACGCATTAAATGATAATTATGTAGAACTCGTTTACTCGCATCGGGAAAAAACGCTACGCATACCGGATCGTGTTCAAACGCTCGAGCAAGCACTCTAGAAGCAGAATCAACTTGATGTCTCTTTAAGCGAAGAAGAGGTTCCATAGCTAATCTCAATTAAAGGCAGTTCTACTTTAAAATTACACTTCTTAGCAAATAAAGTTATATAAAAAAAAATGTGGAGTAAGAACTCCGGAACACACTCCCACCCTTCAATCTCGAAACTAAAAAATCGCGTATCGTCTGCCACTCTCACAAACCTTTCCGCTCTAAGCTAATCTTTTCAATTTTGTATTAAGAGTAAAAAAAAGAGAAAATAGATGTGAATGGGAGAAATGGGAGAACTATTATAGATCCAATTAAAAAACTTATAACATTAGCTATTAAAGAGTAGCCAAAAAGTCGTAATTTCGAATTTATTTTGCCAAAACCCATAACTCCATTTTCAACATGTCTTTTAAACCAATTAAACAATAAAAACCATTCTAATATTATGATAAAAACCTCTAATGATATAATAATGTATATAAAATAATCAGGTACCATTATTAAATAAAATAGAATCACAATTAATTGAGCAATAGGATATGTTATTAAATTTATTAATGCTATACCTTTCAATAAGGGGTTATATTCTAATTGACTTCTACGAATGAAATAATAACCTACAAGATATTCTATTCCAATGGTAATAAAATATCCAAAAATACATGATATAAAGTAAGGAAATACTAATGAATAAGGATTATAAACGGGATTTGCATTAACAGTAGGGATTATAAGAAGTAAAGCTATAATAAAGGTAAATGAAATAAGAATTTTTTTTGATCTCATGATTATCAGATCTATCAACTAACAATTTATTTTTAATCGTTCTACTTAAACTATTTTTTAATCATTGAGTAGATAATTATTAAATAAGCGAATATAATATTGTTAATTATATCAATATAAAAATTATTTTAAAACTTAAGTTTTTATGAGGAAATTAGAAATATGCTTTACTCTTTTTTTGATTTTTTATCTTCCATTTTTGAATTTTCAAGGGTTTTTAGTTCTAAATTCTTCTCAATATAAAGATCTTAAACCAAATCATAGCATATCATCATATCCGGGCGATAATTCTAGTTGGGATTGTACTTGGGGATTAGGTTCATCTTATGACTGGGAAAAAATTATCACAGACTCAGCAAATTGTGTTTATGTTTCTGGGCGTATAGTTGTTAATAGATGGAATGATACTTGTAAAATGTTCATAGTAAAACTTAACGAGTCAGGTGATGAACAATGGAACTTTACAACAAGAATTAATGGTGACTATTACTGTAAAGGAATTTCGATCGATTCCGAATTTAATATTTATAATTTAGGCCTCATGTGGAAATTATCGGATACCGAATGGAGCTTATTGAAATTTAATAGTTCCGGCGATTTATTATGGAATCGAACTTTCATAGGTAATGCAAATTGTATGTACGTAGATTCTTTCAATAAAATTTACGTTTCAGGTTTTACTTTCGATTGGGAGACAGATGATTCAAGTCTTTTTTTAATTAAATTCAATGAAATGGGGTCAATACAATGGAATAACACGTTAATTACTGGATACATAAGGCGTCCATATGCTTTATTGGTTGATGAGTTTAATAATACTTATTCAGCCGGGATTTATTCCGACGGAACAGCGGACCTTAATTGGCATGTAGGTCATTTTTGTTACGCAGCAGATATTTTTTTTTGGAGATATGATTTTTCAGGAGATTTAATATCCAACGAAATATTGGATATGGGACTTTACCATATTTCAAGCCAGATGTTTTTTGATAATTTCACCCATTTATATCTAATTGGAACTGACGATTCTTTCGCTAAATCTATTCTTTTTAAATATAATTATTCAGGCGAATTACAGCTAAGAATTGATTGGCAAAAGGATTCACTTGAAGATCACTCTGAACTTTGGCGTAATATTGCTTTTGATTCTTCTGAAAATATTTATTGCACTGGTGAGAATTATTTCTGGACTGGAAAACCATTTTATGAAATTTATTTAGTTAAATTCAATAAAACAGGTAAAATGGAATTGGAGGGTGCATGGAAAAAATATAATCAACCCTATCTTGAAGATACTTTTGTGGATTCAAGCAATAATATATTTATCACTGGATCGTGCGAATATGGTGTATTTATAGTAAAAAACCCCATTTGGGGTCCATTTTCAAATCCGATCTTTTATCTCGATGAAGAAACAATCTTTCTCATAATAGTTTTCTCCGTGATCTTCGGCGTTTGGATATTATTAGGAACTCTTTATTACATATATTCCTTGAATAAAGTCCCATCCCAACGTAAATAATGTTTTAAATCCAATTTAATTTACAAAAAATTGAATTAAAAGATAAATAAAGATAGAAAAATTGGAGTTAAAAACTCCAGAAATTCAATACGAAAATTTAAAAAAAATCTAACTCTGGAACACACTCCCACCTCCATCTCACTTCTTAATTTCGAAACAAAACAAATTAAATACTGTCTACCACTCACACAAACCCGATTCACTCTAAACTTGAACTCATTTTTCATTGATTAATGCACCCACTACTACAAATGCAAGCCCTAAAATAATAAATACCGGTATTATCGATATATAATTCGATAGAATACCTCCTAAACTCATGAAAAGTGAGACTAATAATACAGAGACCAGAAGCATCAATACACCGCTCAAAACTATCCAGCTCGACGCGCTATACTTCATTCTTATCCCGCCTACGATAATACTAGCAATTCCGGACAAAGATATCAGGATTATTACCCAATAAAATTTTTGAAAAATGCTCCAAAAAAATAGTACGAAGAGATCATAAACTATGATACTCAGTATAAAACAAATAAGACCACAAAAAATAAGCAACGATCCAAAAGATCTTTGGGAAATTTTAACACACCTCTGAAATTCGGGTTAACGCATACATACACGTCAAATATATAAACTTCCTTTTTGGCGTCTCATAAATATTCTACTGTAAAAAATGATTTTGTTTACTTGAAACCGCTCAATCAAAATGTAACTTGAAAACAAAATTAAAAAGGTTAGCAAAAAAATAAAAAAAATATAATCCGGAACACACCCTAAAGCATATTCTTAGGCCTTAAACTATTATTCATTAGTATACCATCTTTCTATCGAACCACGGAACTTTATCTTTCTTAAAAGAAATAGTGAAATACCTAAAAGAATAACATCTTCAATAAAATAGATGAGTTCATATAATGCAATAATACTATTAAGACCCCACAACTCTAAAACAATAGATTCTATTCCAAAATCAAATACGATTACCAATAAGATATCAAAATTTAAAAAGACAGCCCAAGGAAAGAACAACTCAACATATCTATGCGAAGGCAAATCTAATAAAAGGTGAGTTAACCCCCCAATTAACGCAGAATAAAAAGATACAAAATAAAAACGCTTGTTGAACTTTTTTTTTTTTAAATGATGTAATTCATCTAATCCAAAATAGGTCTTGATTCTGTAAAGTTTCCCCTCTTTCTTCGCAATCTCAGATATTCTCGGTCCGATGTATTTCGAGAATAGTATAGTCAGTAAAATTGTAATTGGAGCACCCCATAAGACTAATCCAAGAAGACTATGCGTTATGTGCCGAAATGGGAAGGGTATAAAAGGCTCAAAAAATACATTGAGATCGGGAACGAAAGCACTCAAACAAATAGCTGTTCCATCAATCCTCTTGGGATATTTCATTTTAATGAATAATCCCGGTGCTAGATGAGATAAGGAATTTGGCATGATAAATCTGTTTGATCATTATTATTTAAATCTTATTGGATTAAACTGCTTGACTCTCAATATATTGAAAAATTAGAAAAACAAATCAATAGGATTTGTTCAATTAAATTTTCTTTTCTATCCGTTCTTCGAGTGAATAATAATTTGTAGTAAACACTACGGAACACACTTCCACCACATTACTGATCATCTCACTTCTTAATCTCGAAACAAAACAAATCAAACACGCATCGTCGACATTCACACAAACCCGATTCACTCTAAGCTTTAACCTTGATTTCAAATGGAATTTAATCTTAAAGAACATTAAAACTTTAATATCAAAATTAACTAGTTAATAATAATATAGGATTAAAATCGAAAAAAAAATTAGAACATACCTATATATTTATGTTAAGACACCCCCTAATAAGCAATAGCGCTTATTAGAGATTCTTCTGTGAAGAATTTTACCAATTCATTGAATTGAGGTCTTAGCAATTTGGTGAGTAAATACTCAAATCATTTTTTTAGTAATGAATTGTAAAAGAGGTCTTCATTTAATTATGACTAAATCTTCAAGAAGAATGGACAAAATTGCTGGACGCCCTAAATGGATTTCTACCAAAAAGAAATGTATGGAATGTGGTGGAAGCATTATCCAACTAAGGGTTAATGAGTATGTGTGCGTAAGTTGTGGATTAGAACAACAAGCAAAATATTAGGAGATATTCTCCTAAATTTCTTTTTTTTTTTTAATTATTTTGATATGTGTCTAACGCAAACTGATGCTAAAAGATTTTTGACGAAAGAATTATATACTTGTTTGTCAATTTCTTACCTAATCCAATAATTTTTGCGTGAAATTTAATGAGAAATAAATTCAAAATAAAAATAATACTATTAACTTTTGGGCTGATCTTCACCATTTTTGGCACGAATAATTATAACTTCTTCAATTTTCAAGGGGAAAATGATGGAACCATAGAGAATCGAGAAGGGACTGATTTAAAAACTCCAAAATCCTCGGGCTATTGGGCAACAAATTTCATACATGTTGATGGTAATTGGTCATATACTGTAGGTAATTATTCTTGGTGTAGCGGCGATGGATCGTGGGACAATCCTTACATCATTGAAAATGTTACTATTAACGCAAGTAATTCTCCTACGGGATGTGGGATTTTCATAGATAATTCGAAAAATGTTTACTTTATTATCAGAAATTGCACGGTTTATAATTCAATAGGGGGGATCTTAAATGCTGGAATCAAATTAGAAAATACAGATCATGGAATTTTAATGAATAACAATTGTTCAAATAACGGGTATGGAGGCATTAGTTTAAGAAATAATTGCTATAATAACACTATCTTAGGAAATATCGCAAATAACAACCATGATAATGGAATTGGTGTAAGTGGTAATTCCAATGAAAACAATGTCATAGGAAACACCGCAAAGGATAATGGTCAGTATGGAATATTTATATCCATAGGCCCCAGCAATAATAATATATCTGGAAACACTGTAAGTAATCAATTTGTTGGGATATATCTATACGGCAGTGGTTGTAGTAATAACATCGTTTCAAATAATAATGCAAGTTATGGTGATATTGGGATAGTCTTACAGTATGCTATTAATACCTTCGTTTTAAATAACACTGTAAATTACAATTCAAAGGAGGGGATATATTTATGGGATATTAGTATTAATAATAAAATCTCTGGAAACACAGTTAATTATAACACTGGGGAAGGAATAATCTTCGATTATCAATGTGATAATAATACCATTTCAAATAACAATTTAAGTAATAATTTGGAGTATGGAATATCCTTCCAAGATCAATGTGACGATAATATCATCGCAGGAAACATCATAAACGACAATGGATTATCAGGCATAAATTTAAAAGAATTTTGTGATGACAATACAATCTTGGGGAATACAGTTAATTATAACATTGGGGAAGGAATAATATTCGACAATCAATGTGATAATAATATTGTATCAGGTAACATCGTTAATAAAAACACATTATACGGGATAGGTTTAAATGATAGTTGCCATGACAACATTATCTCTGAAAATTCTGTAAACTACAATAGTTATGGGATATTTTTGGATGATAACTGCGATAATAACACCATTTCGGAAAATTTTATATATAGGAATAATAACGGAATAGGATCAGAAGCTAATTGCCACGGCAATCTAATCTTTTATAATTATCTAATAAACAATACAAACAGTAATGGGTATGATTTAGGTTCAAACGATTGGGATAATGATACGATCGGTAATTATTGGGATGATTATAGCGGTATAGATGCGGATTATAATGGAATTGGAGATACTCCTTATGATGTATCTGGAGGAGCTGGGAATAAAGATTATTACCCTATGATGATTTACAATGCGTTTTTCTTTGAACATCCTGATGATTTGACTTATGAGGTCGGAGTGGAGGGGCATGACATTAAATGGGTTATTATAAATCCTACAATACATTCATTAGCTTTTAATGTTTTTAAAGATGGAACCTCTATTAAAACGGGTCAGATATTTCCGATGATAAAGAATGAAATTGTTATAAATGTTGATGGTCTTGATATTGGCGTTTATGGATTTACCATAGAAGTAGAAGATGGGGATGGTGGAAGATTTACAGATGGTCTATGGGTAAAGATTACTAACAACGCTCCAATATTTACCGCAACACCCACAGATTTTTCTTATGAAGTAGGAGATATGGGAAACAATCTCTCGTGGAGCTTTTCAGATATTAGTACAAACAATCCTACATATACGATTACTAGAAATGGGTTGTTATTAATCATAGATAATCCATGTGTTTCAGGGGAAGTAATTGAGTTTTCTGTTGATGGTCTTGAAGTAGGTTCTTATGGGTATACAATTGAAATAAATGATGGGTATGGCGAGACCATTCTGGATAGTGTTTGGGTAACAGTTAATTCCAGTTCAAATTTGAATGTTGTTCAATATCTTCATATAGAAATTGTTGATCAATCGTTTACAACAGAAGAATTTAATATCATTTTCTCTGTTTATAATGAAAGTGGTCAAGGGATTGATTTTGCAACGATACAAATATGGTGGAACGGAAGTGATGCCTCAACTGACATTGAAAATACAGGTAATGGTTTATATTTTATATCTTTAGAACCGATAACTGTAGCACCTGGAGATGATCCAATTTTGCTTAACCTAATAATTTCTGCTATTGGGTATCAAAATAAACTTTTTGAAACTTACCTCGCCGTGGATCCAGACGCTTTGGAAAAAGAAGTAGGAGGAGGACCTGAAGGAGATCCTCTCCTCATAATCATTATTGCAATCTCATCGATTGCAGGGGGAATAGGAATAGTTGGAGTTACAGTAATAATCTTGCGTAGAAGGAAATTAGCAAGCTAAATAACCTAAATGAAGAAATTTTTTTTTTTTATTCTTGTAAATTTGTTTTTAATTTGAATTGAGATTTTATTTTATTTAAAGATAGATAATTACAATCAATTTCTTCCTAATCTTTTTTCCTTATGCATAAAACACCGATTCTATACTATTTTTAAAATTTGATTTTTAGTATTGTTTTACCGAATTAACATTTTTGTCTATTTTTCTTTTATATACATTCAATATTTATTGTGTATATGCCCCATAAGAGTGAAATTTCAGCTAAGAAGGAAAGTAAAAGAGAACAAAAAAGAAACAATTTTTACCGACAAGTATTCCAACCAAAAATTCTTGAATTATTTCACTTAAATCGAATTTTAGACGAATTAGTAAATTCTGGATATGTTAAAAAAAAAGAGATAAATGATAAAGATTATTTCTATTATGAATAAATCCGAATACAGGTTTTCGATATAAGTTTTTTTTGAAATAAAAACCCGAAACAAGAAACGATTCCAAAAGGACCTACGGACTTAATCATTCTCATCGTAATTAAATTAAAAACAAAATTGAAAAATAAAAGTGGAGTGAAAACTCCGGAACACACTCCCACATCATTATTTCGTAACCTGAACTTAAAGAGCTCATATAATCCTAAATTACATCAACCAAAAAAGGATAAAGCATTACGACCAAATAATAGATTCTCAAAAACATACAAAAAAAGCAGATTTAAATTACATCATATTTTCTCTTTTACATAATACTGTATCGGTGGTTGGAATTAAACAAGTAGTTGCGAAAAAAGTAAAAAAAGTACACTCAATAGACAAAATTATTGCCCAAACAAACGAAATATTAAGGGAATATCAAGATAGGAATGGTGAATTAGTTTACTTTTTGACAATAAAATTAGAACTTTTTGCCATCATTCAATACGATGCTTAGGTAGTAATCCTAATCAAGATATAACATAGAGTTCAATTTGATCGGCGGCAAATATATACACATATCTTCTCGCATATTTCCTAATTCAAGCATAAATTCTGTAGTTCTTGCATGTGGCTAGTTCACTAATTAGTAGTTGAAACCAGACTTTGAATTTACCTTTTATTACGAAATTTCATCCCTTAAGCTAATTCATGAAAAAGAGTAATAAAATATAAAAAAAATATAATCCGGAACACACTCCCACCAAAATACAAACCTTCCATCTCACTTCTTATCTTTCAACTTCGAAACAAAACAAATCAATTCAATTCAAAACACGTATCGCATCCCACTCACATAAACCCGATTCACTCTAAGCCTGAACCTTGAGCTCCTCTTTCGAATGCCACACACTCGCGCTATTGAGAAT
>JAGXNP010000098.1 GCA_019894885.1 Promethearchaeota archaeon
TTTTGGGTCTACTAATTCTTTGATATATAATATTAAATTCTTAACGGGTAAATAAAAAAATAAATTCCCCGGATATGTTGTTGAGTCTACATTTCGGATTGAAACCCCGATTACTTGAGGATTGAAAGAATTAACTGCTTTTGCAATATCTCGTTTAGCATCATTACTAAGAGTCAAATCAAGTAATTTAACATCATGTCCTTGTTCTAGTAAGTAGGCTGCGAGATATGCTTCACCTATAGGGGGAACCATAACATGTACTATCTCTCTACTCCCAGAAAAAATTAATACACGCATTTTACTCACTCTTTTCTTATTTGAAATTACTTAACTTTTCTATGAATAATTTTATTGTTTTCATTCAATTATTTCAACTTCATGGTCATGATCATTTTCATGCCAACAAAATGGAAATGATCCAAAAAAGTCGCCTGTAATATATTCTGCTGTTACTCTACAACCACCACCACAATACTTTAAGTGATGACACGATGCACATTTTCCATTAATCTTCTTTCTATCGCGGATGTCCTTGTATAGTTGCGAATTTAATACGTCTTCAAAATCGTTCACTAATGCGTTGCCTAGTGTCAATGTTGTAGGATATCCGGCGGGGAATATTGTTCCATCTATGCCAATACCCATCATCGTTCGACAAGCCAAACATCCTACACCCCACTCGATTGCTACCATTTCTTTATCGTCTTTAGGTTGTTCCATAAATGGTACCATATCATATATTTCATAAGCAGGTAAAGTACCAGCTTTGCCTTTTTTTATCGTTTCAATGGTATGCTTGTATTTAAAATCGTACATTTTTTTGTATTCTTTCGTATTGAGTCCAATTTCGCCCCAAAATTCAGCCGCTCGATTTTGCTTAACAACACATCTAAAATATGGTTGAGAACCCCATTTTTCTGATAATTTTTTGAGCTCTTCTAACTCATTTACATTACGTTTCATAATAGTGATTGAAGAACATACAAAAATTCCATATTTTAAACACAGATCTATTGCTTTCTTAGCATATTCTAAGGAATTGGGAAATCCACGAATTTCATCATTTTTCTTGGGATCTGCACTATCAAAACTTACAAATATATGACTGATATTGTTCTCCTTGCACATTTTGACGAAATCCTCGTTAAAACTGACACCATTGGTAATTAAAGCATGAATATAATCCTTCTCTTTGCAAAATTTCATGATCTCGCCGATATCTTTACGTAAAGTAGGTTCACCACCGAACCATACGAAACAAGCATGTCTACCTTGTTTTCGCAAACCAGTTTCAACATTCTCTATTATGCGGCACCATTGTTCTGTTGATAATTCAGGTCGTGGTATTTGATCATCTGCAGCACAATGAATACATTTTTGATTGCATTTATCAGTAATATACATAGCAAAATGTATGTTTCCGGGATGAAAACCCCTTTCAAGTTTTTGCCATGAGACTTTGAGTCGATCTTTAATTTCCTTTAGTTCAATATATCGCTCAACATCAATATCCAAAGATTTTAAATCCTCAACCATTATGGGTTTAAAAGCTTCAGGGATAATATCGAATATACCTGTAATCACATCAGCATCATTAATATAGGCACCATTTCTTTCAAGACATCTTTTTTCAGCAGCTTTTATTATCATTGGTGTTACTGAAGGGCGAAATCCCTCGGGCATTTGTTCTACTATTTTACCAAATAATTCTTCTGTTTCTTTTTCCCATTCCATTAAAACTCACCTTTAGCTAGAAAGTTAATGAGTATGATCATCCTTGTGCCAGCAAAAAGGAAGGGCTGCTAAGAAATCTCCAGTTTCATTTTCTGCATGGACTCTACAACCACCACCGCATAATTCGAGGTGATGACATGTTGAACATTTACCTTTAACTTTTCTATCCCTTATTGCCTTAAACATTTCAGATTCCATTATCTCGTCAAAATTTTGCTTAAGTACATTACCCAATGTTAATTTAGAAGGATAATCGCAGGGGAAAAAATCTCCATTAACATCAATGCCTGAGACTGAACGGCATGCTTGACATCCTACACCCCATTCTAACGCTGTTCGCTCCTTGTCATTACGGGGGCATTCCATGAAAGGAACCATATCATAAGTGTATACCTTATTTAGGAATGATCCTTCACCCTTTCTAATTGCATCAACAACGTGTTTAAATTTAAAGTCATAAAATTGACGATATTTGTCGTAAGACAATCCTATATCGTCCCAATTTTTCTCAGCAGTTCGTTGCTTGATAACAGCTCTGAAATATGGGATAGCACCATAAGAATCTAATTTTTTCTTAATCTCTTCTAATTCATCAAAATTTTCTTCTTGAACCGTAGCTGTACAAATGACAAGATGACCATATTTTAATGCTAATTTTATAGCCTTCTCAGCTGCCTCATAAGCTTTTGGAACACCCCTAATCTTCGCAGCCCTCTCAGGATAAACACTATCATAGCTAATAAAGACGTGGTGCATCTTGACTTCTGCGCATAATTTTGCTAGTTCCTCGTCAAAGAGCATACCATTTGTTGAAACTGCTTGATAATATCCCTTTTCACCACAATATTTTATTAATTCCTTAAGATCTTTACGAAGAGTAGGCTCACCTCCAAACCAAATATAACAACCTCGCCGACCACGTTTTCGCAATGTCTGTTCAACATTTTCGATTATCTGAATCCATTGTTCTGTTGAGAATTCTGGACGGTTCCCCATTAATTCAGCAGCACAGTGAATACATTTTTGATTGCATCGATCAGTCAGAAACATAGTAAAATGATAGACTCCAGGAGCCCACGCACCACCGACCTCATCCCATGTGCGTGCGAATTCTTTCCTAATTGCTGACAATTTGATATAACGATCTGTATCGATTCCAATGGTTTTTAAATCCGCTACAACTGTAGGTTGAAACGCCTTGGGTGTGATTTGAAATAGAGCTGATAACAAATCATTTCTACTTACAAATCCAGAATTCCTAAGTATTGCTGTTTTTTCAGCAGCTTCACGTAACATTGGCTTTACTGAAGCACGAAACCCTTCAGGTGTTAAATCAGTAATCTTCGTATATAAATCTTCAATTTCTTTATTCCATTCCATTTTTTTCATCTTTTTTTAAATTTAAGCTCATAAAAATTTTTATTTTATAATGTAAAATTATAATGAAATCAGTAAAAAATCGATATTTCATTATTATCTTCCCTCCAACCGATGGATGTTATCGTTAAAATCAGAGAATATATTATTGTTTTTGGAAGGAAGGTGATTATTAGTCGAAAATTTTTGAAAAATAGAAGCAATATTTTTATGTTGGATATTTTTCTTGCTCGAATTACATAAATAATTAAGTTTCTTCTGTTTCATCTTAATTATACTACTGCAATATCCATTCTTACTACTAAATTGGTTGGTGTTGATTCTACTCTTCTGATAAAAATTAAATTCAACAGAACTCTCATTGATTATAGTACCTGAATCATCTTTCAAGCCTAGTATTAAATTTGAATTTAGAGATGATTCTTTTAGTGTTCCTTCAGTCTCAAGAATATATGGTTCTGCATATATTTCTAAATAATTTTTTTTTAAGAATGCATTCACATAATACTCATAACCGCTTCTTTCAATGAAAGCAATGATATTAATAATAATAATAATATCAATCAAATGACCCGTAGAGAATTCGAAGATAATATTGTAATTGGGAAGAAAAGGGAGGAAAAACGAGGCACTAGAATTGATATAATCATTGAATATAGAATTTAGCAATGTTAGATCTCTAAAAAATAGATATATAATTGTAATTGGTACACACGCTAAAAAAAAGAGGATTAATTGAATTCTTTTAAATAAGCTAATCTTTTTAGTAGAATTCATAACACTTAATAATTTTTTTTATGGATATTCTATTTCTCAATCAACACTTCATGTTGATATATTTTAAATAATAAATTAAAATTGCATTTAAAAATTTCGAATCAAATAAGAATATCCATAAAAAAATGGTAGAAAAAGAACTCTTCGAATCTAACAAATAACTTTTATATATTTTATTAATAGAATTTCATAGTATCATTTTTTTTTCTTTTCAGGAGATTTATTCCCTGTTGTCATCATAGTGAGTGCTGTACTTAAAAAGAGTAGTTTATTAAAGTAACTAATAGTTGCACTAGAAAAGATTTTTGTGTCGTAATTTATAGCATTATAAAAAAAAGACATCTTAGCTTGTTTAAAAAATTCATTGAGTTGCGGAAATGAATTATAATTTAAATTAATTTCAAAAGATTTAGGAGAATCAAAAGCAGGGGAACCTGGAAAAATATGATAGGGTTCATTCATTATAATAATAGGTTTTGAATTTGTTTTACCATATTTAAACATACATTTAACAGCGAAATTGAAATCTTTTAGAACATCTAACCTAGTTTGGAAGGGAAAGCCAACCGTTAACCAAATTCTTAATGTGCGTTGGAATAAATTTGCATTTCTTATTAGGTCTTCAATTTGATTTTTTGGAAATTTAAATGTTGGATCGCATATTTTCGCTATTCTTTGATGAACTTTTGTAGACAATGTTCTAGGAGAAATACTAACTGATGAAAATCTACGAGGAAAAGTCCTATAAAATATTTTCCACATTTCCTTAGGGAAAGGTAACCGCCAAATCTCTAGATCTCCGCCAATATCTAGTTTTTCTTTTTGAATCAAACCAAACAATGTTTTCCAATATTTAAGATTAGCCGGATATGCGCCATGTCCAAAAAATAAACTTGGAACTTTATATGTATCTATAATAGTTGTAATATCCTCAATTACTTTTTCAGGACTCCTTAGAATGACTTCATTTCGACCTGCTAAGTGTTGTAAGGCTCTTTGTCCTCCTCCACAAAAGGGACAGTTAAATGGACAACCTCTTCCTATTGGAAGATTGAAAGAGATTCCCATTATTTTTCTGCTACATTCAAAATATTGTTTTGCATTTTTTAGAATGGATGTGTTTGTAAAATTTAAATTATCTAATGTTTTTGCAGTGTAGGAAAGAGAATTAGTTTTTATATGGTTAGATGAGTTCCGATAAGAAAAATTGGGAACAGAATCTAAAGATTGATTTTGTTTAATATTTTGAACATACTTTAAAAGAGGAATCTCACCCTCTCCTCTTATTATTCCATCAATTGATCTATAATATTTTAAAATTTGAGTATGGAAATATGTTGCACTAAACCCTCCTAGTACCACTTTGGTATTAGGTTTTACTTCCTTTACAATTTGAGCAACCTCAATAGCTCCATGTGCATTATGTATCCAATGTAAATCTATTCCACATATTTTGAAATCAATAGTTCTAATGTAGTCTATTAATGACCAATTAGGGTTTAAATATTGCTCTAAAGGATAATTTATTATTTTTACTCCAAAACCTTCTCTCTCAAGGAAATCAGCAATAGCAAAAACACCCATTGGAATAAAAATAAATGAAGTTCGAACAGATTTTGCTTTTTTACCATTATCTGGTTTTAGCACTCTAGGCGGATGAATGAAAATTACATCGTAGCTTTTCAAAATGACTACCAGAAAATTAGATCTAAGCTTGTTGTTAATTAAATTAAGATTTAGGATAGTATTGAATAGAATTATTTAAATTTTAGTTAATAAATAGAAATTAATATCCTTTGTTTATTCCAATAAAATTTTCATTGAAAATAATAAAGCCTTGTCCAAGTTATGGTGCTCAATTAGAAATACCTAACCAAAATTTTTATCAAAACTGTGGAAGTGAGATTCCAAGTTTTTCCAAGAGTTCCGTATTAGCAAAAAAATCTTCAGTTTCTCCAGAAGATCACAAGATTCATCAATTATAGCAAAAATCAGTTAAAATACCAGGTTCATGTCCTCTCTCAAAATAAGACTTAGGATTTGGAATTGTATCTAGAGTAAATAGCGGAAAAGTAAAGGAATTGGAACCTGAAAGTTCTATTTTGATAGCAGGACGTGCATTGGGAGCAGTAGATCTTGTTAATAATTCCATACTAATGGGAACAGCAATTATATTGATATAGACATTTATTATAGAATGAAAACCTAGTTCTAATTTTAAATAAAAAAAAATTAAATTTTGTTTTTGATTTTTGTCCATACATAGCCATGGAAGTCAAAAAGTATAAAAATCGCTATTGTACTTACTATTAGACAAAAAATGAGAAGGTCCCAGGAAGTTGGAGGATGGCCAAACAATGCAGTTAGATTGATAACAAAATTACTCAACCAAGGCCAAGTTTCCGGAAGGGGTTGTCCGTTTAAAAGGAAATAAAAGAAATCTTCAAGTGTACTGTATTGTAAAAGCGTTCCAGCAATAAAAAAATTCCAGCTTTGCCTTTTAGTGCCTCCACCCACTTTCCATCCAATAGCAAGAAGAAGATAAAAGAATGTCATCAATAGCCCCCAAAAGGACAAATAATACATTGTGTTATCAACTGCTCCCGCCCATAGATCATCAATTGCAAAATTCACAAGAATGCCTATAGGGATAATAACTACTACATAAAGAATTACTAATATTAGAATTCGATAATTAACTTTTTTTGGTTGTAGAAAAAAAGCCGGAATTAATCCAAACAATGATAATTGTACGTATAAAAAAAAACCAGGTGAATTTCCAAGAATTACATAAAATATAATTGGTATTCCATTAGCAATCAAGAATAAAATTATAGCGATTATTAACCATTTTTTATCAGATTCTTCTCTTTCACTTTCCTTATTACCTGCAAGATACATGAATCCAAGAGTTAAAATTATACTTAGACTTAGTAAGCTTATAAGCCAAAAAAGTCGCATAACAATTCCTACGCTTGGATTCTCAGCAGCCCAATCTACTTCAGCTGTTATAATTATTAGAACTATAAAAATAGCAAGAACAATTAATTTATTTTTCCAAGAATTAGATTTATTCTCAGTCATAATGACTCATCGCTTGATTTTTATATTTATTTTATTAATTTTGTTTAAATTATTAGGTTAAACCTTTTGGTGTTTAAATATTATATAGCAATTTAAATAAATATAGAAGAAAAATTTTCATAATTATGTTAAAATCTTTTATTTAGCTAAAAAATATTAAAAATTACACTTTCTAAACTAAGGGTAAATTAATTAATCCATATAATTATTAGAATGAAAATGATAAATATGTGCTAAACTAAAAGGAGAGTAAAAAATGAAATCAAAAAATAAGGATTCCACTAAATTTCCTCTAAAGGGATATGCTGGTTATGGGGTAACGAAATTTTTCAACTCGTTTAAATCTCTCTCCTTTTTGTTTGATAGAATCGAGACTATGTTTTTGCTTAACGATATAAATAAATTAGACATCGACAGACCGATCTATATTACCGGTCTTGCTCGTGCTGGAACGACAATCATTTTAGAAATGTTAAGTAAACATCCAGATTTAGCTTCACATAGGTATAAACACCTTCCCATGCCATTTCTCCCTCATTGGTTTAGTCATATTACTGAAATTACAAAATTCTTTACTAAACCTATTGAGCGTGTCCATAAGGATGGAATATTCGTCACCCGTGAAAGCCCTGAAGCTATAGAAGAAAAGTTTTGGCAATACTTCTTCAATAACAATCATAACGAAAAAATTTCGAATATTATGAATGGGGCTATATCTAATCCCAAATTTGAGCAATTTTATCGAAACCATATTCGAAAGCTCTTAATAAATCAAAGTCGCTCGCGATATTTAGCAAAAAATAATTATCATATTACCAGATTAGAATATTTACTTCAAATGTTTCCAAATATTAAGTTTTTGCTGATAATACGCAATCCAGTAAATCATATCGCATCATTAATTAAGCAAACAAGACTTTTTATAAAAATGGAAAAAAATAATCCTCTTTTAATTGATTGGCATAGAATAACTGGACATAGTGAGTTTGGTCATTATCAATTATGTATAAATACCGGCGATAATGATCTCATTTATAAAATTCGTAGATTATGGAAAAATGAAAAAACATATGTTAAAGGTTGGGCTTATTACTGGTCTTCTATATATGATTATGTAATGAATCTTCTTGAAGCAAATAAGAAGATTAAAGAATCAACTCTTATTATCAGGTATGAAGATTTATGTGAAAATCCAGCAGAAACAATAGATAAAATACTTGAGCATTCTGAGCTACTTTTAGACAATTTTGAGAAAATAAAAAAATATTACATTAGAAATCTGCATAAACCTACATATTATACTCCAAATTTTTCTAATCAAGAATTATTCCATATCTCTGAAATTACTAATGCAACAGCTTCTCGATTTGGATATTAATGAATAACAAAATTAATCGAATTAATACTAAGATTTTAGCATATAGATTAACTTATAATTTATTATACTAAAAAAGGCACTCAATTTATATAACCTTTCTCAACTCACACTTATAATTTATGGAACTGAAGATAAAATCATCTCTAAGTCTAAAATCATTAATTTGGGTAATCTCACCCATAATTCAGAAATAAATCTAATTGATAATAGCCTACCTAGGGTAATGGTTGAAAATCACATAAGGTTTAATAAATTAATTGATGGTTTTATTAAGAATTAACTCTATAATTTCTATTTACTTCTTCTTTTTCAGAATCAGTTAATTGTCGTATAACCTTAGCAGGCGAGCCAAAAGCAATAGAAAATGGAGGAATGTCATCTGTTACTAATGAATTTGCTCCAATAATCGATCCTTCACCAATTGTAACTCCGGGTAATATAACTGAATATGCTCCTATTCTTGCATTTTTACATACTTTAATTGGTCCAAAACTAAAACTTCCATGTTGTATATTCATTACATTATGAGTAAGTAATTTTACACCAATACCACATCCACTACCCTCTTCAAATTCAATTAATTCAGGTAATAAAGGATCAGGAACTGCTCTTTGAGAAATTGAGCAATTATTGCTAATCTTCATTCCTGTAAACCGAAATAACGCATTTCTAGCTCTTGGCCATCCGGTTAAATAGGAAATAATTAAGGAGATTAAATGATTGAAAGCACCTCTTACAAACCATGATACAGAATACCCTTTAGACTGAAGATATTTTGCTATAATCAACATTGGCACAGGAGTGAAAACAAATTCATCCGTTTTTATATTAATATAAGTTATTTTACCCTTAACTTCAATTTCGAATTCAGGTCTTCTATGTTTCCAAATTTTTCTGGCTTTAATCAAATCCTTAAAAAAAATGAGGAAATCAATATTTACTAAAAACAGAAATAAACTGAGAGCAAAAGTCATAGGTAAAAAGAGTAAAAGTAACATTAGTCTTGCATTAAGGAGTAGATCTTGATTAAACAAGACACTAGCATATGCATAATGAACTGCGATGAAAGTAACTAAAACAAACCCTAATAAACTAAAAATATATATAATTGATCCCGTCATATGTTTTACTTTTGCTAAATTATACCCTAAAACATATAATAAAAGTAAAAATGAATAGGAGATGAAAATTCCACCATAAATATATAAATTATAATTATAGAAGATTGATAATAACCAGGGTCTTAATAACTCATATAATAAATCAATCCAAGGAATTGGCAGAAAAATATGATTTATTATTAAAAATACAATTAGTAATACGCTTAAAATTAAGAAAACAAATGAAATTATGAAACCTTTCGTCCAGAATTTCATTTTACTTGAATCCTTAGACATCGTTTTATTTTTAAATCAATTAATTATTTAATAAAACTAATACTTGTATAGAATAATAACGCATCATCTTCTAAAATATATAGATTTTCTGTTTTCAATTTATCCTAGAAAAGAAATGAATCATAAACCAAAGATATCAGTTATTATCCCTACTTATAATGAAGAGAATAACATAAAGAAAACATTAATAGCAATTGAAAGACAAAAATGTGATATTCCTTATGAAATTATAATAGCTGATGGACAAAGTTCCGATAATACTGTCTTTATTGCTAAAAAATCTGCGAAAGTATATATTTCACCAAAAAAAGGTAAAGCATTTCAATTGAACTATGTTATCCCTAAAACATCTGGCGAGTTACTTATATTTTTAGATGCAGATATGATAATAAATCCATATTTCTTTCAAAAAATTTATAAAATCTTTAAAAATCATCAAAATTTATATGCTTGCAGTGCGAGAGTTAAATATCATAATGGTAAGGCTATTTCATTTAAGCTAGCCTCGCAGAGATTTACTATCACACAATATTTCTTTCTTAACATCAATATACATTTATATTATCTTTTAAAAACACTATTGGGATTTCCTGAACTTTCAGGGTGTAATATGATCGTTAGAAGAGATATATTTTTAAAAACAGGAGGATTTAAATCCCCTCCAAACTCATTAGGAATCGACAAGGTTTTCTCAGATTCTTTAATATATTTAATCAGAAAAATGAAAAAAGGTAAAATTAAAACCCTAAGTTTTGTATCAGTATTAACTAGTGGAAGAAATTTAAATATTAAACGCAGTTTAAAACGAATTAGCCAATATTTCTCAAAAAAAGATATTTATTATGAATTAGCAAAAAAAATTAATTAAATGATTTAATATAGCAGAGAATTATCCGTTTGATTGAAAAAGAAAATATTTTTACAACTTTCAAGTTATTAAAATAAATTATAAAGGAGTAATGATGAATTCAGTTTTAATTTATCCACAACTTGAATTTGCAAAGGTTCAAATCCCTACTCCACCTTATTCTATTTTATTTATTGCTGATTACCTACTTAAAAGAAACGTGGATGTGAAAATCTTCGATTTACGATTTGATAGCCTGTCTCAAGTATTTGATGCCATTTCCAATAATGAACCTGAATTTATTGGCATTTCAGTAATGACAGGGCCACAGATTTATTACGCTCTGAAGATCTGTGAATCTATTAAGAAAGAGTTTAATAAAATTAAAATAATTTGGGGTGGTATTCACTCAACTATTCTTCCAACACAAACTCTTCAAAATGAATTCATTGATTTTGTTATTCGAGGTGAAGGAGAAAAAGCTTATCACGAACTAGTAAGTGGTAAAAGTATAAGTCAAATTAAAGGTCTCTCATTAAAAAAGGGTAAAAAAATATTTCATAATCCTAATGCTAACATTTTAACAAGTTCTGAAATAAATAAATTGAGTATACCTTGGACTATAATAAACCCTAAGCGCTATATAAGAAATGGGA
>JAGXNP010000099.1 GCA_019894885.1 Promethearchaeota archaeon
ATCTTAAAATTATACCTAAATTTAAAGATTAAAAAATATAATTGTATGAAATTTTTATACCTTGTGAACTTTTTACCTTCCTTTAGCCTATTATTTCTATTTTAAATTGCGAAAAATCCTAAGGTTCATATATAATTTTATTGAGAGAGAAATTTTTTAATATGATCAGAATTATTTTCCACATTAGTTAAGTTCTCGCATTTCCAGGTAGGATCTTGAAGCAGTTCTGTACTAGCCCCATCAATTTTTTCTAAAATGCCAACAAATGCTCCAAAAACTAAAGCTAATCGATATTCAAAAGCAGAAATTTTTCCCCCTCCAATTCCAAAGAGTTTGATTTTACTAATGGTAAGTTCGTTTAGTACAATATCTGTCCAATAGTGGAGTGACTCTAAAAAACTGAAATCATTTCCATTAGTTTGATGTATTTTTAAATACCTTTCATCAACCTTAACATCTCCAGGAAAATTTTTAGGAATGTAGCCAACAGTTTTAATTGAATTCGGATACGCCTTCTGGATATCACCTACAAGGTCACAGACGCCTGCAACTGTGCTTCCAGAGATAATTGTTCCTTTAAAAGATTTTAATGCTTCTAATAAATTTCTTCGTAAATCTTGCCCGAGTTCTTCCTTACTTAGTTTCGTACTTCCTGTAATAATGGCAAGTGGTATGCTCAAATCTCCCTCCTTTACTCCATACTCTTTTTTCAATCTATTTAATGCATCTTTATCATTGAATCGAATAGCTAAACCAAGCATTAGTAAATGTCTTACTAATTTAATTCCTTGTAACTTATCATCTACAACGCTAAGGCTATCCAGATCACTTAAATGAGAGGAGATCATCCATCTTGCTGTACTAAACCTTATCCCTAATAAATAATTCTGCAAGCTTTCATTTATCTCTTTAGAAAATAATTTAAACAGCCCATTATTGAAATATGCCCAAGGCACATTAATTCCAACTGAAATTTGCTCTTCACTCATTTTAATTATGTTTTTTATAGCTGGTAATGAATAATCAAGGATATCGATATTTTTATTAAGAACAATATTAGTAATAAAGTAATTAACAGCAGTATAGGTATCATCAGGATTAATATTATAAGATTGGTTATAATAGTCATAAGCCCTTTTAAGATTTAGTTTCTTCCATGACCCGCCTAAGCATGTCAAAGCATCGGTATCTTCAGGATCCAATTTAATTGCTTCTTCTAAATATTTTTGTCCTTGTTGATATTCAGTACCAGTAGGATTTTTAGCATAATATTTGTATAAAGCAAGCCCTAGTTCTCTTAATGCTGAAGAATTATTGTAATTGACAAAATCACTTAACAGTTTTATAATTAGATCCCATTTTTCTACAGCTCTTGCTAGTTTTACAATTCTTAATATTAAATTAAGTTCTTTTGATTTATCAGGGGCATTATCATATACCAATTCCAAACTCTTAATTTTATTGTTTATTTCTTGAGCAGTCATATATGCTCCATAATTCGCTTCATATACGCCCAAAAATTCTAAGCTATTCTTAAATCCAAGGTCGGCATCTTCAAGAATTGCCGCAATTCGATAGAATTGTCGCTTAATTTTATCTGGAATTTTAATACTTGGTTTATATAAATTATCATGTTGAATGACACTCCAACAATGTTGAAGAAGAGTTCTTATTTGAAGTTCCGCTTTAAGTTGATAAATCTCGTCAAGAACATCAAGATTTTGTAGATATATGGAATCTGGAATTAATTGTACAATATAATGATGAGATAAATATCCAAATTGATCCTCATCTAAAGTATCGAGTTTGTCCTCGCTATCTTCCCATTGTATTTTGAAATTCTCTTCTATTATTTGGCAACATTTCTTTACATCATCTAGAGTTGGTAAAATAATACGTCCACCGCACAGATCGGTTAAATCTTCAACAGGATTTGGTCCATACTTCTCTGCTTTCCCAGGGCGTTGTATTTTTTCTGCATAACTCGTTACCGCTTTAGCACGTGTTTGAACTATGCTTTCAGGAGAAATATTTTTCGCAATTTTTTTTAGAATCACTTCAAGTATTTCTGCATATTTAACAAAATCCTTACGACATTCTTTGTAATTATTAATTTCTCTTATAAACTCATCTCGATCTTTTTTCATTTTAACTCATTTAATTTTTAAGTTAGTTTACATTCTACAATCTATTTTTACACTTTATCATGTTCATAAAGAGCAGGTAATATTACTTCTCGTAATTTAGGGTAAAAATCGGAATCAGACATGAGATATTTCTTTATCGATTGAATATCAGCAATATCAAACTCTAATTCACGGGGTAATTCAGTCTCCTTCAGATAAACGCCAAAAAATGTCTTCTGTCTTTTTGAAGCGAAGCTAATTTCCTTCCTTACATAATCTGAATCGAGTATATGAGGTGTAATAAATAGCAAAAAAGCCTTACATCGCTCTAAATTTTCCACGATTGATCTTTTCCAATTCTCGCTAATAGGAATTCCTTCATCATACCAAATGTGTATACTTTTTTTATTAAGATAGTCTATTATTGGATATACTTGGAGTTTGTCTGTGTGAGAATAACTAACAAAAACAAATGGCTCATCTCCTTCATATGCTTCAAATGGCATTTGAAATTTCTGTGGATCGGAGAGAAAGCTCTCAACTATCAGGTTTTCAAGAGAAGGATGCTTATTTATTTCTATAACCTCATTTATATTTACAACATTTTTCAGGGTCTCCATAAGACTTGGATCCTTTTTTAAATTCTCACAAAAATGATTTAATTTATGTTGAGCACTATAGGAATGTCCTTGGAACATATAATAAACGCAAAAAGGTTCTATTGCTGTAATGAGAATGGTGTATCGCCCGAATTTCACACGATCAAACGATTCGGAAAAAATTTGATCACAGAAAGTATTACAAGAACTCAAAAACTCACCGAACTGGGTTTCATCAATAGCCATATCCGCAGTAAAGGGGCTGGATAGAACCATATCTCCTTCCTTTGTCATAATAGCAAACAACACAGGCTGCTCCGCTTCTAATTTTGGATATTCCAATGCTCGTTTCCTAACCATGCGTACTATTTGATCATTCAGCCGAGCTAATTCCACACGTTTTCCCATAGGGGCATTCGATTCTCCTAGTTCCTCCCATAAGCTCATTTCATTAAGTAATTTATCATGTTCCTCTGAAATACTCATAGCTAACCTATTAAGACCAAATTTTTCAGCAATTTGCTGTCCTTTAGCCAATAATCGTCTAGCTTCTTCCAAGTCATACGATATTAAAACCATTTTTGCTTGTAATAGATACGCTTCGGCTTGAAGCGAGTATGAATGTGTTTTTTCGGCAATATTTAATAGTCGACCAATATAATCTTTTATTTCATCCACGATTTCCATATCGTTGGTATTGCGTAAATCTACTAAGAGTATGTCACAAAGATTAATTATAGCAGTAATTTGCCCAGCATCCTCTTCAATTACCTCTTTCAATAATCTTTGAGCTTTAGCTAAATTGCTAACTCGTGGTTTAGTTTTCAACAATAAAGCTTTGCTTACACGATATAGTCTATTAACCCCTTTATTTTGTGTTTGATCGGAAATTTCTTTTATCTGTTGTAAATATTCCTCTGCTTGGTTAATCTCATTTTTACTTATAGTTATTCGTAATAATATATTCATAAATGAAGCGAGAAAAGGAATATTATGACCGACTTTCCTATACAATGTCAAACCCCGGATACTAAATATTAAAGCTTGATCAAAATCACCTTGGCTATAATAAATATTGCCAATGGAAGCTAAAAAATATGCTATATTTATTTTATCGCTATTAAGTTTCTCAGCAAGCGCTAAACCTCGTTTATAGTAGTTGAGGGCATGATCCAATTCACCTCTTTGATTATAAAAATTTCCCATATGAAAGAAAAGCCATGTAAGAAACACATTAAAACCTTTTTCTTCAAGTGCAAGAGCTTTATCATAGTATTTCAGAGCTTGTTCCCAATCACCTTGAGAAGAGTAATTAAACCCAATATATTGATAAAATCGTGCAATTTCATGCTTATTACCTAGTTTTTTTTGTAGTGCTAATCCATATTTAAGATATTTTAAACTAAGCTCAAAATCACGTTCAAAATAATTATCCACATTAATATAACCTTTTATAAGAGCAATAGCAGATTCTATCCTGTTGTGTTCAATTGTCGTTTCTAGAGTAATAGTTTTAAAAATTTTTTCATATTTCATAACCACCTCAAGACTCTCGTTGTATCTCTCAAGATACACAAAAGCCTCAGCCATTTCAATGGATACGTCAATTAATTGGATAGGAGTTCCTAATTTTTCAGCGTCATTATAAGTTTTTTTGGCAAGTTTGAGAGCATCTTCATGGAATCCTAGCTTGTTTAGGAGAGTACACTTAATAATATTGTTGGAAAGTTGATCTTGAGATGTGATACCTTTATTTTTCTCTATTTCTTTAATTATCTCAAAGGCTTCAATAAATTTACCTTCTTCCTTAAGATGTTTTGCTTGAAGCAATTCTTCAGGATCCAACTAAGACCTCTCTATATAAAGATTTGATTTGTTTAGATTATAACTTTTTATATACAATTACTATATAAGGGTAATTACTATTTTAAATGTAATTAAGGTTAATGAGTTGTTGGTGAAATAGAAAAAAAGAATTAAAAAAATTATAGTCCCAGAGAATAATGAAGAATTAGATGATGATCGTTTTTAAAATTTTGAGAAACAATAATATAAGACTTATCAATTCTATAAAAATAAAAATATAACAGGACTTCATTAGTGGGGCTAGGGTGAGAACCAATTTCCCACCTTCAATTTTGATTCTTTGAGGACCTCTCTATCGTAGGCACCGAATTCTTCCTCGGCCCTGTTGATGTAAGCATTAAATCCCTTGAAATCGAATCCGGCGAGGTTGCACAGGATAGCGTCTAGGGACACGAGGTCTCTGCCAAAGGCCACAACCCCCAAGCCCTCTATAATGTTGTATTTGCGCTTGAACATATCTTCAAACTTACCTTCAGGATGGAGGGCGGCTGTGTTGTTCAACGCTTCACAAATCCCGTAAATGTTGAAGAGAGAGTGGTAAATTTTGTTAATGTCGACGATACTCTTTGCAAGCATGCTATTTTCTGGTCCATGCCACCATGGCCTCCATGGATCCGGTATCATTCCGAAAAGGTTCTTCAAAGTGAATGTGTTGAAGTTTTTCAGCTTAGCTAAGCTGATGAACGTCGATCCACGCAGGTCGTAAAGACCTTTCGGTATCATACTATAAAGCTTGTTTATTTGAACCGGTTTGAAATGTGTCTCCACTATCCTTTTTACTTCTGTTGGATCTGCTATCCTTCCACTCCAAACTTCATCGGTCACGCAGATGTAACTGACGTTGAACTCCTTGAAGAGATCTGTGAACCCATATCTGCCAAGGAAGGCTTTATCCTCCTTCTTGATCTGATCCCAGTATCCACCTTTCTTAAACCAGTCCCAATCCGGGTTTTCGATAAACCAGTTCCAGCCGCCGCCATCCATTATCCACTTTAAGTTCACCTCCTTGTCCTCGACATCGAAACTCATCCCCTCCTTTAGGAGTTCATTAACCACGTGTGTGGAGGATTCCGTGACCACGATATGGGAGTCAAGTGCCTCCAATATCGTTCTCAAAGTCTTGGAATCGATGAAATGTGCTGGATCTGTTGATACCCAGTTCGGTTTGATGATAATGGTCTCGGATTCGAGCCAAGGGTCAATCAATAGCTGCTTTAATTCATCGGAGTTCCTTACTTTCGCTATGGTTATCTGACCGAACTTGTGATAGGGAATAGACATGTTCAACATATAGTTTTTAAATGAGTTTAGCTAATTCTTTAGGGTCTGAATGAGATATTTAATCATCCTTACTTAATAGATTTGATAAATAAACTTGGATTAGTTTTTTTAAATACAATAGAAATAGTAAGATAACAAAAATTATAAATATCTTTTTTTCTCTTTTAATCATCTCGATTGATTACATGTTCAGGGAATGGTTTGATATTTTTTAGAGTTTTGCGTAAAAATAGAGGATAGAATCTAAGCGTTTCTATTTCATCTATATCAACCCCATATGCTACGCTCTGGAATCCATTTAACAAATAAAGGGACCTAAGGTTTATATATATTAGAATTTTTTACTTGGGTAGTTAATTGAAGGTTTATTGATTATGCCGAAAGTTAAAGTAAATACGATAAATATTTATTATGAGATTTATGGTAGTGGTCCTCCTTTATTAATGATCCTTGGTTTAGGAGCTAACATTACTTGGTGGGGAAAGTATTTCATAAAAGGATTAGCAGATTATTTCAATGTGATAGTGTTTGATAATAGAGGAACGGGACAATCTAGCAATCCTAAATCGCAATACACCGTCAGAGCATTAGCAGATGATGCATACAGTTTATTGAAAGCTTTAAATATTGAAAATACTTTTGTATTCGGGCATTCAATGGGAGGAGGTATTGCTCAAGAATTAGTAATTAATTATAGTGGAATAACTAAACTAATTTTATGTAATTCTAATTGTGGGGGATCCAAATCTATTTTAGCATCTCCGGAAGTTTTACAAATAGTTGATAAGACGAGATCGGGGAGAGCTCCAATCGAAATTGCCAAGGAAAGCTTAAAAATATTTTATTCACCTGAATTTATAAAGAACCACACTAAACTTATTGATTACGCTGTTCAGAACATGGGGAAAAGCCAAATGCTTCCAAGAAATTACGAATGGCAAAGGAACGCAATTAAATCGTTTAAGACCTGCGACAGATTAAAAAAAATAAAAATTCCAACTTTAATCATGCATGGCACGAAAGATGTTTTAGTACCCCCACAAAACGCCAAAATTCTCGCTGACTTAATCCCTGACGCCCATATTATGATGTTTGCTGAAAGTGCTCATGCTCCCTATGTGGAAGAACCAGATGCTGTTATAGAAGCGATAATTGAATTCCTCCTATAATTTCTCCATTAAATAGTATACTCCACATTAATTTTTATACCCGAAATTATAATATTATATTAATCTTAATTTAATGTATAGTAAAAAAGCGTTTTCAAGTTAGAAAAATGTCAAATGAAGCACCTCAAAATGGTGATGCCAAGGACAATGAAGAACTTCCTCGAAGAAAGGTTCAGACTATTACCGTTTATCAATTTAACGATGAAATAGGAGATTTTGAAGAACTTGTAATGGATCCTGATTTAAAATTGCAGGATTTATTGGATGATGATTTTATCCTTTTGTTTGTTGATCCCCAGCATAATAGAGTTTGGATGTGGCATGGATATAACACGACAACTCGAATGAAATTCATCGCAGCAAAAACAGCACCTTCAATTCGGGATAAACACGGCATTGCTTTTAAGCTCACAACTGTTGACCAAGACGACGAATCTCATGGATTTAAAGTAATGCTTGGTCTAGAACAAGAATTAGATTACGATCAAATGCAAACTGGACCCGCGTATGAAGGTACAATAGAAGATCTTGAACTTCTGAAAACCGTGTCCCGAGAAAAAATACTTCTACTCCTCGAAAAAGCCGGAGTTCCGGAGGGATTCGAGCGTAAAATGGTTATCGTTAAAAATCAAATCTATGGATATCGAGAATATGATCGAAATTACATAGGTTCAGTAATTAAGGAAAAGCAACTTTTCCCTTTAAAAGAAGAGATTGAGGATGGAGTCTATTTGGCTGATAATTATATCCCTAGGATGCTTTTTTCGTACAATAATGTAGTTTTAACTGAGTTATTAAAAAAAATCGAAATAGATGATAATACACAAAAAATATCATTGAAAGCTTTAGATGCCTGAAAATGAGTGGAAATAGGTCAACACAAAACATTAGACGCAGAACCTATGTAAGAAAAAAGCGAAGAAAACTTACGAGGAATGCATTATTATTAATAGCTATGTTATTTCTTAGCGTTATTATAAGTATCATCATCACAATTATCGCATTACCTTAATTTTTGTTAGCAATTGTTGCATACATTCGTAGATTAATTAAACCACTCTAAATTATTTTGTCTTGAAAAATGAAAATAAAACGAATGGATTTTATATTCTTTATTATTTTAGGGATAATTACAATAATCTCTATAGATTTTATATTAAATGAATCTCATCGCGTTTTTATTGAAAATATTTCTAGTATCCCTCCATTTCAAGATCTCGCTTCAGGGTTATTAATAACATTTTTAGTGTGTTTGATTGGAAATTTATTACCAATTCCCACCCCTTATACATTTGTGGTATGTTTTAGCTCGTTGCCATTTCTTCAAACAAATCTTTTAATTCCTGTAATTGTAGCACTTATAGCTAGTTTAGGAAGTTTAGTCGGAGAACTAGGAGGATATTTTGTTGGAAGAGGCGCTTCTGCATTTATTTCTGAGGAACAGAGTCAGAATTTGAAGAAATATCAAAAATTCTTACTTGAACATCCAAAAACTGCTCCTTTCATGATTTTTTTATTTGGTTTTACTCCCTTAAATGACGATTTCATAACAATACCTCTAGGAATTATTAAATATAGTTTCTTAAAGACAATTTTTTGGTGTTGGTTGGGCAAGTTGAGTTTGATGTTAGTATTTTCTTATAATATTATAAACATTTGCAGTCTTCTAGGAGGGGAAAATTGGATTTTAAGTATTATTTCAATGTATTTGATTACGATTATACTATATATAATTATAAAAATAGACTTGTTAGAATCTTATAACAAGCTCATAGAGAATTTTCGTAAAAAAAGGGAGAAAAGCTAATTTCTCCATTTAATAATATTTTGAATGATTCATTTTTCTTCTCTAATTTCTATACCATCAGGTAAAGTAACACTATCGACCATTAATCCTTCAGCTTTTCGGTAATCATCAAAAGTTCTGGCTTCAACTTTTTTCATGTATTTCAGGAGCTCATCTTCCATTCTTTTCTCTAATTCGTTAGGTTTGTGTGCTTCAAGAATTTTATCGACTTTTTCTCTGGCTCTTTTAATAATATTTTTTGCTCCCTTCTTCTGCCATGTTGAGCGTCTGGACCTATCAGCCAAACGCGGCATGTATAACTCTGACTTCATGTGTTTTCGAGTGTGTGGTTCAGCAAGAAAGTTAACACCTTTCTTATCACTCATAGCGACTTTTTTGATCACATCTACTGCTATCGTATCATCGTTCACTTTTATTCCTTCCATTGCTCTTTTTACCATACCAGCTAAGTCATCGTCAATAACTAAAAGCTCTAAAGCCTCAACTAAAGTTGCTTCGTAAGTACCTGCGCAAGTAATGTAGTTTACTCCAGCTTGAACAGCGAGCATTAACGTCTGGAATCGTTCATATCCATTTTGTAAATCCAACAATTTAGAATCAGTCCCAGCTCCGGGACCTCGAGAGGGGATGTTGTAAAATCGCGCTAATTGCGCAATTCCGGCAGTAATTAAGCCCATTTCTGCAGACCCCATAGCTGAATTCCCTGAACGCATATCTGTTATGTGAGAAACTGTTCCAAAAAAAATTGGCGCCCCGGCATTAAAAATTTGAGATACGACAGCACTACCTACAATTTCGGCGTTTGTTTGTGTTAATAAGCCCGCTAAAGTTACCGGTGCTGAAGCTCCCGCTAATGCTTCTGGTGCTATGATTGTTGGTTGTTTGTATTTTGTAAATATCGCAAATCCGTTAGTCATAATTTGAGGCAAGTGAAGGGGGCTGGTAGGATTCATAAAACCTACGAACCTTGGGTTTTCAACTAACTCCTCTTCCCCACCCACGATAATTGAAGCCATATTCATCATATCCTGCGAAGCTAATTTCCCTAAACATCCCAAACCATATGGTTTTCTTGTATTTTTAACCCATTGGTATATACATTGAGAATGAATCGTAATGTAAGACACATCATTGGGCCATACATCAATGTGTGAGCACATGATGTTTTCTAAACTATCTACAATTTTAATTTGTTCAATGGTGTCTGTTAAAACTGTCTTCCTAACACCTTTCTTATTCGTTGGGTCATAAATTTTTACGGGTGTTCCAATAGTTGCGAATTGAGTGCTATTTGTATTAACTTCGAAAGAGAAAGTTCCGTCAGGACCATAGAGTTTAAATGAATCTGGAACTGTTTTTAGCTGTTCTTTTACTAGAGATTCAGGGAATTTAACAAAGTGAGATGAGGCATCTACCATCGCTCCTTTTTCTTTTAAGATATCTCTTGTATCTTGAGCGTCTACTTTTATACCTACTTCCGATAACAAAGTCATAGAAGCAGAATGAATCGCTTCAAGTTCGTTCTTCGAAAACACATCAATTTTTTTTAATTTCATTTATTATTCACCATTATTTACATTAGACGTTTTAATAATTCTACAGCTTCAATCGCATCATCAGCCCATCCATCAGCGCCAATCTTTTCGGCCCAATCCTCTGAAGTAGGAGATCCACCAACGATCACTTTATATTTTTCTCTTAACCCTCTCTTCTTAAGCTCTTCTATAACTTTTTTCTGAAAATCCATAGACATTGTTAAAAGAGATGATAACCCGATAATATCCGCACCTACTTCTTCTGCTTTTGATATGAATTGATCAGCTGTAACCTCGACTCCTAGGTTATACACTTCAAATCCATTCGAAAATAAAAATGATCCGACCAAATCCTTTCCAATACTATGCACATCACTTTCTACAGTTCCTATAACAACTTTTCCCATCGTTTTCTTTTCTTCTCCAGCAGCTCTAATAGCAGGATCTAAAACTTCATCTATCGCCACTTTTACAGTTTCAGCAGAGCCAATGAGTTCTGGAAGAAAAATTTCTTCCTGTTCGAATTGATCTCCAACATACTTCATAATGTCTCCAATGATTTTTAATAAATTGGAAGCCGTTTCTTCGTTATTTTTTAGGATTGATTGACAATATTCTTTCAATTCCTCTGTTTCCCATTCGATAACGAGTTTTTTTATTTTATCTCTAATAGACACTTTCTTTACAACTTGTATATTATAATTTTTTGTATTGTGATATAATCATTGGGAAAAAAAGTTTTTCATAAATCATAAGTTTATTATAATAAAAATATTCACCATCTTTAATTTCGAGAACGAAATGACATGAAGTTAAATAAGCTTGAAGTCTTGGATAAAGAAGAAATTGAACTTATCCATGAGA
>JAGXNP010000009.1 GCA_019894885.1 Promethearchaeota archaeon
CCATTATATTATCTAAATCGCGTAATAAACCTAAAATATTATCAAAGATTATTAAGAATATTGAATGCCAAACCAAGAGAACTTCAATCTCACCTCCTTCCGTGGTTAAAATATCCATATAACACGCACACTGATGGAATTATCTTAATAGGTGATGCAGGAGGATTTCCTTGTCCACTTGAAGCTGAAGGAATATATCCTGCTATGGTAACAGGGAAAGCTGCAGCAGAAGTAGCAGCAGAAGCAATCGCCTCTGAAGATTTTTCAAAAACCTTTCTCTCAAAATATGACAAAGTATGGAAAAATACAAGTATTGGTGAGGAATTCGAAACTGGAGAAGAATTATATAATCTATGGAAAGCACTCCCTTTCAGTCCACAAGAAACGATGTCTTGGTTTGTTCCAATGTTTATGGAGGTAATGGGAGGAATATATGATTGGTCTCAGCCACATGCAAAGCGAGTTCGACAGATAGCATCCCAAATTAAATCATATATGCCTAAAGCTCTACCCTTCATAATGAAATATGTCTTTCCCCTTGCAGCTAAAATTTTTGAGGAAGATCTTGATAAAATGATGGATCCTCAGAAATTAATGTCTGTAATTCCTAAGGTAATGGATTTAATTCCTAAGAAAAAAAAACCAAGGAGGGATGATACGTGAAATCCAATGGTTTAACAAAACACATATCTGGCACAAAGGATTTTATATCAATTGATCAAAATAAATGTAATAGATGCGGGCAATGCATTCTAGTTTGTGTAGCTAATTTATGGCGTAAGATCGACAGTGCAATTTCTATTTCAGAAGATTATAAAGAGAGATGTTTAGAATGTGCTGCGTGTTATCAAGTTTGTGAGGCTGATGCCATTGAATTTCATTATCCATCAGGCGGTACAGGAATAATATATGAAAAAGGGTAAACTCCTTCTTTGATCTAAATTTTCGGATAAGAAATTTTGTATTGTTGATGTAATAAATACGCTAAAATTAGTATTACGATTCACATAGAGTACTTAAGGAAAGATATTAAAGTTTTTTTTTTAGTTGGTTAATTACACCATCGTTCTCTAATATATCCATTAAAAAATCTGGAATCTTTTCAAAATTAAGTGTAATATTTTTTGATTTGTTAATAATAATCCCTTTTAGTAATGAAATTTTTATAACATCTTCTTTAGCAAACTGATTTAAGTCCCATTTCAAACTAATAGCCGGTATACCGTTATTCATAAGATTTCTAAAATATATTCTAGCAAAAGATCTAGCAACAACAGCCTTGATACCTAAAAACTTAAAGACATGAACAGCTTCTTCACGAGAACTACCCGTTCCAAAGTTTTCTCCCGCGATAATGATATTTCCTTTGTCAACATTTTTAGAAAAATACGGGTCTATGAATTCTAATGTGTGTTTAACCATATCATCAGAATCTCTCATTGTTAGAGTATGACTTGGAACGATATCATCAGTGCTAATATCATCACCCAGAATATACGCATACCCTTTTATTAGATCCATAATTAGAGCAACCCCCGTGGATCTTTTATACTTCCATTTATTGCTGACGCGGCAACTGTAGCTGGTGATGCCAAATATACTTCTGAAGTTGGATCCCCCATTCTACCTTTAAAATTACGATTTGTGCTACTAATACATACTTCATTAGGTCCTAAAACCCCTAAGTGCCCCCCAATACACGCACCACAAGTCGAATTAGTAACTATAGCATTAGCGCGTAAAAAAATTTCTAATAATCCCTCTTTTAAGGCTTGTAAGTAAATTTCTCTTGAGGCAGGAGTTACTATCATTCGAACTTTAGGGTGAATTTTGTTTCCCTCTAAAATTTTGGCTGCTATTCTTAAATCTTCCATTCTACCATTAGTACAACTACCTAAGAAAGCTTGATCTATTTCAATTCCCTCTACTTCTTCAATCTTAGCTATATTTCCTGGATTGGAGGGTTTTGCAACCGTTGGAGTAATTTCTGATAAATTGTAAGTTAATTCTCGTTGGTATTCTGCTGTTTCGTCTGGAACAACATTTCTATATTGCTTGCTTGTTCGCTTTGCTAGCCATTCTTTTAATCTATCGTCGGGGAGAAAAATCCCGAATTTAGCTCCCGCTTCTACAACCATATTAGTGATTGTCATTCTAGAATCTATTGTTAGATTTTTAGCACCATCTCCATGAAATTCCAGAGATTTATAAATCGCTCCCTTAGTTGAAATATCTCCGATCAGTGACAATATAAAATCTTTAGCCATTGTTCCTTTTTCAAAGTGTCCATGTAAATTTATCTTGATCGATTCAGGAACTTTGAACCACAATTTACCAGTAGCAAAAACCACAGAAACATCGGTTGCACCTATTCCTGTCGAAAGACAGTTAAAAGCCCCATAGGTGGTTGTATGGCTATCAGAACCAACAATTAACATACCCGGTCTTGCAAAGCCCATTTCTGGTAACACTTGATGACATATTCCTTTATCCATTCCCATATTATGAATAAAACCATATTCCTCAGCAAATTTTCTACAATCTTGGTGCATTTGAGCTGCCGAAATTGTTGGAGCAGGAACCCAATGATCCAATATGAAAAATATTTTATTTGGATCCCAAACAGTATCTAATCCAAGTTTTTTATATTCTAAGTGAATTCTTCCACCTAATTGTTCGTGTACCATTATTAAATCAATATCTGCCTCAACAAATTGTCCGGGCGAAATTTCATCCACATTAGAATGTGTTTTTAATATTTTTTCTGCTAGTGTATAACTCATACAATATCACATTTAAGTTCTTGATTATCACATAAAATGCTATAATCGTTATCAATCAACTTTATTGTTTCTCGAAACAAATTGCATGTGTCAAGTAAAATTTTTGGATCTACTTTCTCAGGAGTATCTTTTACTGTATGAGTATATAACGATGCTGCTCCAGTAGTAATATCAATTGCATCGTATTTCCTTATCCGAAAAGGAACTGTGTCTGAATGTGCCCCAGTGCTTAAATGAAGCCCTTTCACTTCTAAATTTGCTCTTTTTGCTGCAAGCAAAATGTATCTACTTAGAAGTGGGGCAATCAATCTGTGTATACCTACTCCGTAAGATTTAAAGTATTCAATCCTATTATTTTTATGACATTCACAAGAAACCATATCAAAATTGATTTGAAATACTCTTCCTTTAACGAACTGTTTTTCATATTCATTTACAAACACGCGTGAACCCATTGTTCCTAATTCTTCCGCTGAAAACTGGCAAAACCAAATGTTGAAATTATCTAAAGGATTTATAATGAAGAAAGAACTTAATTCGAATACTATTGCCATTCCAGATGCGTTATCTAAAGCTCCAGGAGATTTATTATGTGTGTTAAGGAAAAGTAAGCAAATATTTGTAAATGAGATTAATATTATTGATATCCAAGCTCCATACATAGTAATATTAAAGGAAATATTCAAATTCCCAAAAAAAATGATTAAATAAAAAATATAAACTCCTCCTAATATTATTACGCTATACAACCAAATTTTATACAAAACAACTCTCCAAAAAGTATTTATTGATTGAGATTTAGAATCGAGGTGCGCTGAAATTACTATATTTCCAGCATCCTTGTCGGGTATCTTTTTAGCAGGAATTTTAGTAAAAACATTAGTAGAAGAAATAGTTTCACCAAAATATTCACCCCAAAAACCGGGGATTTCCGGGTGCTTTAAACCTCTAATTATTAAATAAACAATTATAACCATAAAAATTATTAAAAGCATTGTTAACGAAACATGAATATATGAGAATAATAACAGAATTAAATTAAATATCAAATTTAACATCATAAACAATTTCATTAAGCTTGTAGAATAAAAATCTGAAAAATCAAAAGTCTTTTTCTCTATTTGATCTTTTTTAAATCCTATCTCATTGAATGTGTCGTAGGCTAACTTAACCGCTTTTTTTTCACCATCAGTGCCTGCTAATCGTGGAAAACTAAAAGTGTTAACAAATTTTGACAGCCTATCCTGATTAAAATAAGTTTTATTTAATGTTTGGTTTCGAGATATTATATTTTCCCTCGTTTTAAATGAATTAATTTTTAGTTTGAATTCCTCTTTGATTTAATTTTTCTATAACAACTTCTTGGATCTTTGCTTGAACTAATTCGATTATATCATCTGTATTAATTACAAAATATCCCTCATTTTTAGCACGATTTAGATACACTTTTCTTACCTTTTCTAACAATGAAGTGTCTTCGAATTTGTCCAAAGCCTTTTGATGTTTCCTGGCTAATGAAAATTTAGGATCGATATCTAGAATTATTGTTAGATCGGGTTTACCTGCAAATTTATTTATGTTTTTCACCCATTCTATACTTATATTTTCAGATTGACTTGATTGGTAAGCAATCGAGGACTCTATATACCTATCCGATATTACTATATAACCATCTTCTAATTTTTTTTTAATTTCGTTTTTATAATGAAGAACTCTATCAGCAGCAAATAGTAAAGCATCAGTAGAAGCAGGAATTCTTTCATTTTTTAAATAAGTTCTTAATAACTTCCCAATTTCGCTACTTGAGGGTTCTTGGGTTAAAAAAGTTTTTAAACCTTTTAAGGATAAAAATCCCGCTAGTAAATTGCTATGTGTTGATGTACCTGAGCCATCTATTCCGTCGAGAACAATAAATAATGATTGGTGCATAGTTTTTATCATGTATTTCTATTATTTGAATCTATAAAAATTAATTGTAATTATTGGTCTATTTTATATTATATAACACGAAGCCTAACAATTCTAAGTTTTAGGTTATTAAGAAGTTTTATCAAATTATTTTGCTTAAATTTTACTATTTAACAATTTTTTGGAATTTAAAGATATCAACGGTAAAAATTTTAAAGTGGATATTTTTTACATTATCTTAATATATCTTTAAAAATTAGATGCTTAAGAACTATTTAAGATAAATTATGTCAACAAGAAATCGTGTAGGATATTGCCCTTTTTGCAAACAAAACGTGTTGTTAGTAAGAGAGGCGTTAAATTGGCCACTTATAATAATTTTATTGATTTTTACCGCTGGAATTGGTTTAATTATTTATTTAATTATATATTATAATAAACCTGAGAGTCATTGTATTCACTGTCACACGCAAATATCCTTGAAATCAAACCAGAGTATTCAATCTTCAACCTATTTTCAAGCTGAAAATCAAATAACACCGCATAGCGATATTCACGCTGATATAAAGGTTAAAGACGACGAAACTTCAACACATAAGCACTGTCCATTTTGTGGGGAGCTAATACTAAATGAACGCGCAAAGTTTTGTCCTCATTGCGGATCAAAAGTTTAATCAATAGATTTTTAGAGGTACAATCTGCATCTTATGCTAAATACATCCTTTTGATGAATAGAATAAATATTGGGATGTTTTTCCTTTTTCAAGTAATTTTCTTTGCTTGTTATTATTTCTCTTACCCTAAAATAAATTCTATTGTTGTTTACCCATATCTTATCAACCAAGATATTAAGTACACCAAAATTTCCTGTGGTATAAACTTGAAAGGATGTTAAATTTTCCGTTGTTGAACCCTCAATACAAGATTCATATAATTACTTTTCAACTATGTTATTTTTAACTCCACGAATTTTATTTTCGAAATATTTTTGTCCCAAAACTGCTGTCTAAAAACTGGACTCCAGATTTTTTATAATTAATCAAATTTATGTTTTAATTAAGTAATCATATTTTTATACAATAATAATTGAAAGAGGTAAAGTATATGGCATTTAAATATTGTCCGAATTGTAAAATGAATGTTCTCACAGTAAGAGAGGATATAGATATTTGTTTAATCATTATATTAGGTATTTTTACTGCCGGTATTGGGGTCCTTATATATCTCGCAATCTACTACGAAAAAGAACCAAATCGTTGTGTTCACTGCAAATCGATTTGCCAACCTATCTCTAATATACAAAATGATAGCGTTCTTAATTCAAAACCATCGCAGATTAATAAATACCAAGAAGCAGAAAACTACGTAGAAAAAAATGCTCAAATTGCTGTTGAGTCGAAATTCTGCTCTAATTGTGGAGTGAAAATCGGCGAAAGAGAAGGATTGAAATTTTGCGCGTTCTGTGGAACTAAAATTAACTAAAATATACCTATTTTTTCTATTTTCCTTTTAAAATCTTCAAAAATTCATAAAAATACTTATAAGAATTCTTAAAATGATTATCTTCTTTGGAATAATCTAATCCTTGGGAAAAAATCTCGCTAAAGCCTTTTATATCTTTATTTTCGATTATTTTCCTATATTTGTTTACTAATTTTTCAAACTTTTCTAAAATTATAAGAAATTGTTGATTTTCCATCTGAATCTCACCAAACATTTCCATTTCTCTCTGGATAATACTCTCAGCAAATACTTTTTGAAGTAAGAAAGTCGTTCCACTATATTTGGTTAATTCATTCAGTGGTTCATTTGCATTATTAAGAAGTTTTAAAAAAAGAATGTTCAACATATGTGGTACGCCCAAGGTAAGGGCTACCCTTTTATCATGAATATCTGGTAAGGTTTCGGTTATGATTAATCCATCTGATCTGAATATATCTAAGAGATCATTAATGATTATGTCGTATTTGTCAGTTCCTCCTATTTTTAGTACTAATATAACATAATTTTTCATGTCCTTAATTCCAGGACCAAACATAGGATGTAACGAAATGCAATTTACAGGAAATGCATTTTTCAAATCTTTTAAGGCTTCGAATACTTCTTTCTTTAAAGATGTGATATCAAAGATTAAAGCGTTTTCTTTCAAATAAGGCCCAATTCTTTTAATTATTTCTGGAGTTGAGATAATTGGAATAGTTACCATTACAATATCGGCATGTTTTACGCTCCTTTCGAGGGAAGATTCATAATTTACACCCATTTCATTAGCTACATCCTTTAATCTTTCCTTATTACGAGCATATATTGTTACGTCAAAACCATGGCCTTTAAAGTAACGTCCAAAAACCTTACCCATACCGCCAGAACCACCAATAATTGTGATTTTTTTTTGCTTCATTATTTACTACCTAATTGCTCAATAATTTTTTCTTTCATTAATTTAATATTCGGTTTTTTACCTGTCCACCACTCAAATGCTAAAGCTCCTTGATTAATGAACATATCTAATCCGTTTAGGATTTTAGAACCAATTTCTTTCGCATCCTTTAGTAATTGAGTCTGGAAAGGATTGTATATGATATCAAATATAAATAAGTTTTCATTAAGTAAATCTTTAGATATTGGTGATATATTAATCAGGGGATACATTCCAATCGGAGTTGTGTTTATGAGTATATCAACAGAATATGTTAGACTTCTTAAAGTCTTTTCACTCATATCCTTACCTGTCGCTTTTATTTTTGTCTTATCATGTAATTCTTTAGCTAACTTAATTGCTCTCTCTTTCGTTCTATTACTTATAAATATTTCGTCAATTTTTTCGGACAAAGCAAAACTAATCGCCCTAGCAGCCCCACCTGCGCCCAATATTAACGCTTTTTTCCCTTCAATTTTGAATCCAGCATCCCTTAAAGCTTGTTTAGCTCCAAAAACGTCTGTATTTCTGCCTAAGAGCACACCCCCCTCATTTTTAACGGAATTAACTGCTCCAATTTGTTTTGAAAGAGGTTCAAGTTCGTCTAAATAAGGGATTATTGCTTCTTTATGAGGAATCGTGACATTTATACCTATGATATTACTTTTTTTAAATCCTACTATTGCTTTCTTTAGATCATTTGGGGGTATATCAAAAGCTAAATAAATATAATCTAAGGATAGATCATTAATTGCCGCATTATGCATTACCGGACTCATAGTATGCTCGATTGGGTGCCCAATTACGCACAGAATATTAGTACTTGCTCCTATATACGGGTTATTCAGCATATTATTACAATAATTATTAAATTTAGAACTATTAATAAGTTTAAGAATAAAATTAATATATAATTAATTAGCTAACCGAAGAATAATACAAAAGGATGGATTTGAAAAATGAAAAAGATTCCTCTTAATACTGGAATATCAGCCTTCCCTATGCCCGCAGCAGTTATATCTGTAGGAATTGGTGAAGAAGCGAATTTAATCACTCTTGCTTATGTAGGTAAAGTATGCTTACAACCTCCAATCATCGCAATATCAATGCAACCGAGGAGACATTCCTATGGATTAATCGAAAAACATAGAGAGTTTGTCATTAATTACCCTACTAAAGAACAATTGAAAGAAATGGATTATTGTGGGACGAGGTCGGGAAGAGATGTGAATAAATGGAAAGAATTGAACCTAACAAAAGAACAAGGAATAGTGGTTAAAGTTCCGATGGTGAAAGAGTTTCCATGGAACATGGAATGCAAAGTCATAAAAAGAATTGAGTTTGGTTCTCATGTTTGTTACTTTGGTGAAGTAGTAGCGACACATTCTGATGAGAAATTTGTCACAAATAATAAATTAGATGCTGAAAAATTTAGTTGTTTTGCCTATATAAACGGAAATTATATCGGATTAGAGAATCGTGTATTAGAAACGCACGGTTTTTCAATGAAATAACTAATCTGAATCTTTTTTTCTTTTAAATGAAGTAAATATAAATAGAATGGTGTTTGGATAGATGCCTAAAGATTCTATTGCTTTAATCGGGTTTATGGCTACAGGTAAATCTATTGTAGGAAAAGCATTGAAGGATCATTTAGGAAAGAATTATACTTTTATAGAAACTGATCTCTTAATCGTGAAGATGGCAGGTAAATCAATTCCAAAAATATTTTCTGAAGACGGCGAAGCTTTGTTCAGAGAATATGAGCTTGAGGTGTGCAAAAAAGTAGCTCAATTAAAAAAATCGATTATATCTTGTGGTGGGGGAGTTGTATTAAATAAAGAAAATATTGAAATTTTAAAGCAGACATGCCAAATGGTTTTATTAACTGCCTCGCCCGAAGAAATATATAATAGAGCTATAAAAGATGGGAAAGAGAATAGACCTATTATAGATAAAGAAGACCCATATAAAGAAATAGAAAGTTTTTTACTTTATAGGAAACCCTATTATTATTCTGCAGCAGAAATTATTATTGATACTACACATAAATCGATTGAAAGAATTGTTAAGGAAATTCTTACGCGAACTAAACTGCTTTAAATAATAAGAAAAAAAAAGTTGTTTTATGTTCAGTTATTTTTCAATCCTGTCTACTAGCCATTTTGGCATAATTAATGAGAGATAGGAGAATATAAAGAATAAAACCGCAAAGATCCACGCAATATAAACGAACTCAGAATAACCAGGATGATCAACAAATGTAATAAGTAGAGTGTCAAAAATAAACATTAAGAAAAAGGCAATCATAGAAATCATGGATAAAAACAAAAGCGTTAAACCAGCTTTTGCTTTAGCATCTTCTGTTTGTTTCCTTGCTTTTCTACAAAATCCGGCAATGAAAATATAAACTATATAGGAATAAAGAATGACAGAAAGCGTTGTATAGAGTCGAATATTTAATTGTCCTACATAATCTTCAGGGGGTACCCCCCACCAGTTCCAAGGAAGGAATAAAACGACAATTATGACAACTCCAAAAGCAATTAAAGGAACTAGTGCTTTTTTTCCTCTACTGGTAATTACTTCCGCAAAGACAAATAAAAAGATATCTGCTATTATCATCATGCTATAAGCAAACGGCAAAGAAAATCGATAAATCTCCTGAAAATAACCTGTCAGTACTGCTTCACCTAAACCAATAGTCAGAGCTATTAAAGCAACCGTAAGCAATATAAATACGACTGAAAGATAGAGGGGGGGATTTACTTTTCTCTCTCTCCACTTCTTTATCATCAATACTGTCATTACGATACTGAAAACAATAAGACCAATGTAATAGATGAAGATTGGCAAAATAATATTACTAAATGGTGTATATGTCATACATACATAATTTTAATTTTCTTTTAAAAATCTTTAGAGTATAATTTATTTAAATGAAAATTGCTGTTGATAGAGATGCAATAGATTTTATTAGTTACCTGTTTAAAACAGCTATAACTCTTTTAGAAATTAATGATACATAAAAATTATAAAAAAACTTATTAACTAATATAAGATAATTATTCTAGTCGGTTTTAGAATAAATCATATATCTCAAAGTGTTGCGTCTTGGTTTCAAATAAAATTATACGAGACATATGGGTAATATCAGAAGGGGGTATAGTTGTTTTTAGTAGGGTTTATGAAAAAACTTTAGATGAACAACTTTTTGGAGCCCTATTAACTGCACTAAATTCGTTTGCTGAAGAAATCGCCCAAGACGGATTGTCCAACTTTGAATTGCGCGATATGCGCTTCACAATACTAAAAAGGGCTCATTTTATCTTTATTGCAAATTCAGATAATAAAATTAAATCGAAAAAAGTCCTTCAAGAATTACAAGATGTAATGGACAAGTTCTTTACGGTGTACTCTAAAGAAACTATAGATAATTGGGATAACGATGTGTCTGTTTTTTCTAATTTTGATAAAGAAATTGAAGATTCTTTAGACGATCCGATAAAAAAAATGGAAAAGGCATTTTGGTAATTTTATAAAATTTATACTGTTTTAACTATAGGATTAAAATCCTTGATTTCTCGACAATATTCAACGCATTTCTGCGCATCTACCTATTTTTCAAGAAAAAGTTCGGAATAAGAACGCCATCGAACATATTTCTCGTATTGATTACTCACCATGGTTAACAATCCCAATAAATATTGATTTTTTATTTTATCTAATTTTATCTAATTATATATGTTGAGATTCTCCAGAATCTTGAATTTGATGAAAATCAAAACATTTTATTATTTTTGGTTATTAAAAATTAGCTTTGTATAATAAAGTCTCATTTTTAAGGAGAAAAAAGATTTCTAATAAACTCTGTTGCATAAAGTTTAAATATTAATGTTGTCTATCTTTAATTGTAAACTCTGTAAGATAAAGTATCATTTTTTAAGAGAAGAAAGCTTTAATTCATAAATTAAAAAATTAATTAGTTCAATTTTGGTTTGAAAAAAAGTAAAAAAAAAGATGAAAAATATGGATAAATATCAAAAAATGGCCATAGGAATTTTGATAGTGGGAGTTTCTATAGCATTGATATATGTTTTCGTTGTATTTGGTGGAACTGGAATCAATGGACCTAGTTCTGATGACTCTGGGTTTCCATTTTTTATTATATATTCGAGTTGGCCGGCAATTTTTGTGGCAATTTCTGTATCAATTATAGCCCAGAAAAGACAGGAAGCAAAAAGGAAAGAAGAAGAGTTAAGAAATCAATTAGAGGAGTAAAAAAAATGCTTTTTAAGAAGAAAAAAGAAGAAATGTTTATTATTGGCATGTTTTCCCTTTTAATAGCTATTTTATTAGGGAGATTCGGTGGACAATATGTTTTAACTGATTTTCTGGAAGGATTGTTAACAGGAATCTCCTTAGTAATGAATCTATGTTTTTTAGTTAGGTACGGAAAAGAAAGAAGAATGAATGATAAAATATCGCAAAATTAGGAGTTAAAGAAAATGTTTACAATAAATAGGAGGGGTGGGTATAAAATATCAATTTATATTATTATTTGGGTTCCTATCCTCTTTGTTTCATCTATTTCCTCACGAGTATATTTTTCAAATGTACTATTAATAAATTAAAAATAAAAATTAAATAAAAAAAGAGATGATAAAAAAAAATGACTGAAAGTTATGCTATAATTGCTAACGATCTGACAAAAAATTTCGGTAAGGTCTGTGCGGTTAACAAGCTTAACTTAAAAATCCCATATGGTAAAACTTATGGATTGCTCGGCCCAAATGGAGCAGGTAAAACCACGACTGTTAGGATGTTTAACGCTATTATTTCAAATACTTCTGGTAACGCTTCGGTCGGTGGTTATGATTTACTTACTCAGAACGAAGATATCAGAAGAATTTGCGGATTTTTACCCGAATCTCCTGGTTTATATTCCAAGCTTAGCGCAAAAGAATTCTTAGAATTTATCGGAGAATTGTATTATTTGCCAAAAGATATAATTTCCGTCCGTATAAATGAGTTACTGGAGCTTTTTGATTTAGAAGGTAGAGAAAACGATCTCTTAGAAGGATATTCTAGGGGTATGAAACAAAAAGTTTGTTTATGTGCAGCACTAATCCAAGATCCTGAAATCATATTCTTAGACGAGCCTACATCGAATTTAGATCCTGCAACTGCAAGAATGGTAAAGAATCTCATTTCCGAACTAGCCAAAAAAGCAGAGAAAACTGTTTTTATTTGTACTCACCTTCTTGATTCCGCAGAAGAATTATGCGATATTATCGGTATTATCGTTAATGGTGAGCTTAAAATGGAAGGGACTCCAAAAGAAATAATTGAGTCAGTTGGCGCCAAAGACTTAGAAGAAGCTTACCTAAAGATTACTGGAGCCTCTCATATTGACGATTTATTAGCGTGGAGAGAAGAAAACTCGAATAACAACACCGTTAATAACAAAAGGCAGAAGAAAAGCAAGAAAAAAAACAAAACTTCGAGGTAGATTTTATATGACTTTATTGACCACTGAAAAGAAGTTAGAATCATCTGAAAGCACAAGTGTTCAGAATAGAATACTTGAACTGCAATATGAAAAAAAGAGCTTATGGAGAGTAATAGCAAAGAACGAGATTAGGGTAAGAACAAGCAGTTTTCGAAACCACCGAAAATCAATCTTTATCCTAGTGTATGCACTGTTATTCTTATGGGCGTTTGTAATCGCTCCCTTCATATTTGACATGTTTATGCCTACTTTGGCAGCTCAGTATTCAACCATTTTTAAGCCTGTAGTTGCAATACTCATTGAGACTTTCATGATGACTTTCTTTTTAATCCTGGTGATGTACCCCTTGAATAATGTATACAGAGAAATGGAAGTTGGATTTAAAGAATCATTATTAGCGACTCCGGTTAAAGCAAATGATATTTTTCTTGGAGAATTTTTAGGTAAAGCGCCTTTGTATTCAATGGTGATATTAATCTTGGCTCCTATAGTAGTTGGTATGGTAAATCCGCTTATAGATATAACAATTGTTCAATACATCGTAATATATGGAAGTGTTTTTGGACTTTTATATTTTGCAAACTTGGTTGGATCAATATTAGCAAGTTGGCTTGAACATAAAATATCCAAAAGCGAAAAAGCAAGGGATTTAGGGAAGGCTTTGATAATGATTTTCACGATTATAATGATAGTCATAATGTACGGAGTGATATTCTTCCTCAACGAACTGATGGCAAATCCAGAATTAAAGAATTGGTTAGCCTTTTACCCCTCGCTATGGTTTTCAAACATTATTCTATACAGCATAGATCCGATTTTACTTGACGCGTTTATTTTGAATATTTGGATAAGTCTTCTATTAGTAATAGTCATTCCTATAACCATCTTATATCTTTCTTATAGTAAAGCTGAAGTTTTCTATAGTTTAGAAGGGGGAATCGAAAAAAGTAGCATTACAGTTGTAGAACGCGAAAATTTCTTCTATAAGATTGTCAGGAGAGTAATTAGTCGTAAATGGGCAGGTTTAACTGTTATGCAACTAAAAAGATTTTTACGCAAGAAAGCAAATTATGCAAAAATTGCCTATGTCGTTGGACTTTTAGGATTTATGACTTGGTTTATAGCTGCAAATACATCAGATATTTTCGGTATATCGTTTGGAACGACCATATTAATCGCTATTGGAGGAGGGATCGGAAGTATGATGCTTGGACATCTTGGTTTCGTAGATTCGAAGGATTTAATCTGGGTCTATAAAAGATCACCAAGAGGAATAAAAGGTTTAGTTTATTCTTACTTACTTGCCATGTTTATTTTGAACATATTCATTGCGGCGTCCATTTCGATTATATTCAACATAGTTGCAAACCTCGATATTGTTAACACTATTATATTCTTTGTAGAATTTTTGATCTTTTCGCAGATATCAATGTGTCAAGCTATGGGAATTGAATGTATTTCCCCGGCTTATGGAGAAAAAGATTCAAATATGAAAAGCAACGCTATGATTTCCATGCTTCTCCTACAACCCTTAATCTTCATACCTATAATGATGTTGATATTCATTGATGTAGATTCTTGGACTATGAAAATGGTAATTTCACATGGGGTAATCTTCCTCTATAATTTTTGCACAAGCATTCCATTATTAATATTTGGTATGAAGAAATTAAATAAAATAGAATAAAAAGAGGTGAACTAAAAACTTCCTTTTATTCTATAAATTTTTGTTATTAATTACAAAATAAAAATAAATAAATGAAATTATTGCGTAAGGTGTACAGTAATTACACATTCAAGATGTAAGGTGATAAAAACATTAATCAAGAAATTGGGCTTGATGAACTAGAGAAGAAAGCGTGGAGGACTACTTTTGATGATGGAATCATGGATATATACTTTGGAATTTTAATCGCAAGTTTTGCTCCTAGTCTTTCCCTTACTGAAATTTTACCCTTTCCTTTAAATGTCTTGTTGGGGCCAATAATGATTGGATTTGGTCTCGCTTTTTTTATTCTTAGCAAGAAGTTTCTTATTAAACCGCGCATAGGAGTTGTAAAATTTGGTCGTAAACGAAAAGTCAGAAAAAGGAGAACAATGGTAGTTTTATCAATTAATATAGTGATTCTACTAATCCTATTTCTTCTCAGAGTATCTGACATCGGAGGAAGTTTTAGTCTCCCCTTCCTCATAGAAGGCTATTTGTTTTTAACTGTTCCACTATGCATCGTGGCTTATTTTCTGCAATTTACTCGGTTATATATTTATGGTTTTCTATTGGGATCTGGATTTTTTTTAGCAGATATTTCTTCAATTATCGTACCAATCCCTTATAACTTTTTATTCACATATCTTCTACTAGGAGGTATTATTGTCATAATAGGTGTTACATATCTGATTCGATTTCTAAGAAAGTATCCATTACCAAGAGAGGAGACATAACAGAAGTGAACGAATATATTGATGTAAAAGAAATGGAAAAAAAAGCGTGGAAATCTACTTTTCAAGATGGTTTATGGGACATATATTTTGGTTTGATAATCGCAGGGATAGGTTTTTCTTGGTTGGGGGGATTTTTTGGACTACCAGAGACTGTGAATGTTTTAGTCACTGTTTTCAGTTGGGATATTGGAGCGATGCTCATTTTTTTTCTTGGTAAGAAATACATTACTCGGCCTAGGATGGGTTTTGTTAAATTTGGGCAAATACGAAAAAAGCGAAATAAATTTTTAGCACTATTTATGGGTTTGATGGTTGCTCTTACTTTCATAACATTTATATTTACATTATTAGGTATGTTTCAATTGCAGTTACCAGAATTCTTGGTTATGTTATTAATAGGACTACTATTTATTACAGTGCCTTTTAGCGTATTAGCATATTTCCTACAATTAAAGCGTTTGTGTTTATACGCTTTATTAGGAGGTTTAGGTTTATTTATTAGTGAACTATTACTGCCAATTTTTGGGGCACCATATCATGAAATTATACCGTTTGGAGGGATAGGATTAGTTATTACAATCACAGGACTAATCATTTTTATTAAGTTTCTTAAAAGATATTCACTAAAGGAAGACGAGGGATTAAATTAGGTGAATGAGCATATTGATCTAAAGGGATTGGAAAAGAAAGCCTGGAGATCAGCTTTTCAAGATGGTATTTGGGACATATATTTTGGTTGGTTATTTTTAGGATTGGCGATTGCTCCTTTTGGAGATACTTTTGGTTTGCCTGCAGAATTAGGTAGTATGATAATCGTACTTTGCTGGAATTCAATGGCAGTACTATTCTTAATTTTAGGCAAGAAATTTATTACGATACCTCGTATGGGTTTTGTTAAATTTGGTGCCAAAAGAAAAAAAATGAAGAAAAGACTCTTAGCATTTTTAATTTTTAACGTAATCTTAGCTTTTTTGCTACTATTTATAAACATAAGTGGATTTTTCAAAGCGTTAAATATAGGAGGTTTAACCGAACCACTAGTTATTGGATTAATATTAATAACAGTTCCTCTAAGTATCTTAGCTTATTTTTTAGAATTTCATAGATTATATGTATATGCTATTTTCTTCGGATTAGGTTTTTTCAACTCAGAACTATTATATCCTTTGGTAGGTTCTCCTTTAGACTTGTTTTTGAGTCAAGGTTCGGTAGGGATTGCTATCATTTCTATTGGTTTAGTTTATTTCGTTCAGTTCCTCCGTAAATACTCATCATCGCAAAAGTAGGTGATATCCAATCGCTAAAAAGAAAATGAAATCAGACGAATCTGAAGGAAAGATACAAATCCTTACAGAGATTAACAAACTTATTCACGAACCAGCTCGTTTGATGATCATTTCTCTTTTATATGTTATTGAGAACGCTGATTTCGTTTGGATTAAAGGACAGACTGGATTAACTGATGGAAATTTATCATCTCATCTTAGCAAACTTGAAAGTGCTGGTTACGTCACTGTTGAAAAGAGTATTAAAAATAAGAAGACTAACACCTTACTTAAGCTTAGTGAGGGGGGTAGGAAAGCTTTTGAAGAGTATCGGAAAAAATTAACGCAAATTCTGGGAAGTACCGATAATTAATTTAGTATATTTTTAACAAAAAGTCTATTTACATTTTCACTTCTATTTGTATAGTTAGCATAACACAAAATTATGTTAAACCCTAAATTTATATTTATAGAAACTATTATTTTTTCAAAATATAACCGAGAATTATTTAAAGATGACAGACACGAAACGATTTAAATGTACAAATTGTGGGGAAGAAAACCCAAGAAAGTTGCATGAAGAATCTGATAAAACGCAGGTGCTCTATTACTCAATGCAGGGAGCTCCGGTTTATAAAAAGAGAATAAAATGCGGTAATTGCGGATTAGTATTTGACAAAGCTGAATAAATCATAGATTTCATCAATTTTCAAACAACAATTGATGTATTTCTCTAATTTTTTCTATTTTGATTTGCCCAGGAGCAGTTTTTTCTACCAGAGAGCCATATGTCCATAAAGATCCAAAGTTAACGCATAAAATTCGAGACAAAACACCTAAATCACTCATAGCAAAACATACAAATTTTATTTCTTGCTGAGAAAGTTTTTTGCAGATGTTTAAAGCTATAACATTATCATCAAAATGTTGAGCTGTTAAAATAATTTTATAAACGCACCCATATACCTTATCTAAGCCAATTAGTAAGTCATGCATTAATTTATTATTAAAATTGTTAAGAAGAGCAGTTACCTCTTTATAACTAATGGTTCTATCAAAATTATGATATGAAAGAATTAGTCTGACTTCATTTTCGTATGCTAAATTTATTATTTGGTTTAAATTCTCTAATTTTAAATTAATTTCGATATCTATATAATCAGGTTTTCCCTCTACCAATAGTTTTAAAACTCGTAAATGATCATCAGTTTTGAGATTCAATTTACCTCCCTCATGGTAACTTCTAAATGTAAAAATTTTTAGAATATTAGAGGGAGTTATTTTCAATAAGTCCTTTAAAAAAGGAATTGTGATCAATTTAATGTCTTTTATATAGTCGAATCTAAATTCAATTAAATCAGGACTTTTTTCTAACGCAGTTTCAACGAGTTGAGTGTTGGCATTAGGATCATCAGATTTAATTGGAATTGCAACACAAATCTTATATTTCATTATAATCTAATAAAAAAAATAATATTAAATGTAAATTTACACTTCTAATATCTTTTTAATATCATTTACGGTTAATTCTAAAGTATTTTCAGCGTTTACTTTTTTCAATTTTTTTTTTTTCTTGTAATATTTTATTATTGGTTTCGCATTCTTTTCGTAAGTGTCTAACCTATTTTTTAAAGTTTCCTCATTATCATCGCTTCTTTGTTCGAATTTAATTTCAGCGCCACAATTATCGCAGACACCTTCTGTTTTTGGTGGAAGAGTGTATTTATTATAGATTTCACCGCAACTTTTACAAGAATATCTCCCTAAGATCCTTTTAGTTATGATATCGCGACTAACATCTAAGAGAAGGAATAAGTCTACTTCAGTTATCTCTGTTAAAGCTTCTGTTTGAGTAATAGTTCGTGGAAAGCCATCTAAAATAAATCCATTTTCTTTTACATCCTCTTTACTTAGCCTATCACTCACCATATCAATAGTCACTTCGTCTGGTACTAATTCACCTTTATCCATATATTCTTTGGCCTTTAAACCGAGAGGAGTTTCGTTTTTTAAGTTCTCTCGAAATATATCCCCTGTGCTAATATGAGGTATCTCTGGTAAAACTTTCTTTATTTGAGAAGAGAATGTGCCTTTTCCACTTCCTGGAGGTCCGAACAGAACTAGACGCACTTTTGTTTTCAATTTAATCATCTCCTATAATAAGCGTAATTATTTATTTTTTAATTATTAAAGAGTATGAGTGTATTAAATAACTTTCTTAAATAATTGTTCCCAAAAATAATGATACTTAACATTTTTTTTCTTTCTTATATAAATTAAGTAAAAACCGTATCTACAAGGTATTAAGTAAAATTAGAAAAAAAACTAAGTTTGACCCTCGCCATAAAGAAAGAAATCTGGTATGAGTCGAGCGTTGGGTATAATAGAATATTTTCCAAGATCAGTTACTCCATTTTCAATCAAAACTTCATCGTCAATGAAAAAATTACCAGTATAATCTCTGCTGGGTCTTGTTAAAATAATATACGCTGCATCAGCCACAATTTCCGGTTTTCTCGAATGTTTAAATGCTGTCTCTCCTCCTAATAGATTTTTTACTGCAGCAGTAGCAATTGCTGTACGAGGCCATAAAGCGTTAACTGCAATTCCATCTTTTTTGAATTCTTCAGCCATACCAAGAACGCACATGCTCATCCCATATTTCGACATAGTATAAGCTACATGGTGAGCAAACCATTTTGAGTCCATGTTTAAAGGAGGTGAGAGATTTAATATGTGAGGATTATCAGATTTTTTTAAATATGGGAGGCATAACTTTGAACATAAAAAAGTTCCACGAACATTAACTGAAAACATAAGATCAAATCGTTTCATTGGAGTTTTTAGAGTGGGTGTCAGACTTATCGCACTTGCATCGTTAATCAAGATATCTATTCCTCCAAATTCCTTAATCGTTGTATCTACAGCTGATTGAATTTGTTTTTCAATTCTTACATCAGCAATGCATGGGATTGCCTTAGCCCCAACAGATTCAATATCTTCAACAGCGGAATAAACGGTTCCAGACAGTTTCGGGTGTGGATCTTTGGTTTTAGCTACTACTGCGATATTCGCGCCATTTTCAGCTAATCTCATAGCTATCGCTTTCCCAATTCCTCGACTTGCTCCCGTAATGAAAGCTGTTTTTCCTTTTAAACTAGACAATCTATTATCCACCTTTAAAAATCCTCATTTATTTAGTATTAAGTTAGTAATTTCACTAACTAATTTGGTATTTGATTGTAAATATTTGAACTGATTATTATCATTTACAATTATAATTTAAAAGAAAAATTATCAAATCAAAAAAGAAAAACAGATTAAGTTGTTGTAAAAGAGTTTTCTACATTTTTTATAAGAGATTCAACTTTTCTCTTCTCTTTGATGCTTATTAGTTTCGAAAATTTACTATTAATTGATGATCCATAATAAGAATTTCCAAAAAAAGTATTTGATTTACTTATCGTGTTAATTAAGTATTTATTGCTCCCTAAGTGTAAGTATAATGAGATATCGTTGATGATTAACACTGGAGTTGGGCTAATGTTATAAATTTCCATAATTTCATATATTTTATTAAAATTATGACATATATTGCTATAAATTTCTTTCTTATTATTAGCTTTTAGACGAGGAGGAATAATTTCTCCTTTAAAATTTATATTATTGCATTTTACGCTATTTTCATAGTAATCTTGTATTCTTCCACCGATCTTTAAATTATTAAAATAGACTAATTTTGGAGCAAAATCCAAGATACTTATATCTTTAGGGTTAATTTTTTTAATTTCTAAGAGATATTGGATAAATTTCGCAGTGTAAAAGGTTTTACCTGTATTCGTTTCTCCGTAGATTAGCGTCTTTTTACCGATTAAAATGTTCAAATCAAGTTTTTTGCTAAATTTCATAAATTTTACTGTTTGGATAAGTTTTGTGCGGGTTTAAAAAAAGTTTCTCTTGAATATCCAGATCGTTTAAGAATTTTTAATATCAAGAATCCGATTATGCATCCAACTAAGGAACTCCAGAAAAAAAGCCACCAGTAAAGTAACAGACCACCTAGCGAGATTGAACCATAAATTGGTAATAAAAGTTCTCCAATTGTTCCCCCTATGAATACGGTACCAATTGGTTCTGTAAACGCAGCATATTCAACATATTTAGGTTTTTTCTTCCAAATAATATAAGCCACTATCCCAACAACTACAGCCCCCGAAATACCACCATGAAAAGCGTGAATAGTTCCAAGGTATGTCGTATATCGAATGATAGCAATCCCTAAGGCAGTCAGGCTTGAAAAAGCAATTCCTATTAGCACAGCTGTAATCACATTTATTAAATGCGCGAATGGATTAATTTTTGTACCAAATAATATGATATATCCAAATGGATTTAGGGAACTCAAAACGACCCCAACAGCTATGAAAATGGCTGTTAATACAATTTTTATTGTTAAGATTGGGCTTTTTTCACTCATAATCATCAAACTTTGATAGACATATCCTTTTTTTTTAACTAGAAGCAATTGTTACTATCTGAAAATTAATTATCTTTAAAATTTAAACCTTATTTAATTATATAATTATCTCATTCTAAATAACTATGGATTAAACTCTCGTTCAGTAGAATTATCGAAAAAACTTTAAGGTGTAAAATAGTATTATTGAGATTGGAAAAGAAACAATTAACCCAACAAAAATAATATGCATTGGTACGAACTATATGGATCACATAGAAGAAACTAAGTTAGAAGTGCCAAAAGAACCAGTTCTTTTTCCAAAGACTATAAACTGCCTTATCCCACACGGTGCACCGATTATTTATCCTAGATGGATTCACGACAATCGTAAATTCAACAGGATTGATTACGAAGTAGAACTAGCTTTTATTATAAAAGATAAATGTAAGTATGTAAAAGCTAACAAAGCGTACGATCATATTTTAGGGTATACGATATTTAACGATATTACCGCTAGAAAGATACAGGTTAAAGATATAGCTTCAAGATTACCTTGGTTTCGCTCTAAAGCTTTAGATACCTTTGGTCCAATAGGTCCCAGAATTGTAAGCCATCCGGAAATCGAAAATCCCCACAATCTTAAAATCGAACTAAAATTAAATGGAGAAATTAAGCAATCGTCAAATACAAAACATTTATTATTCAAAATCCCTGAACTTTTAGAAAATATTTCACAATTTTTTACTATGGAACCGGGCGATATTGTAGCTACAGGTACCCCGTCAGGTATAGGTCCAATCAAACCCGGAGATCGTATAGAAGCTTCGATCGAAAAAATTGGAACCTTATCAAATAGGGTTATTCTAGAGGAGGAGTTGAGTTAATTGATTAAAATTGGAAAAACTACGATAAATCCAACAAAAATTTTGTGTTTAGGGCGCAATTACTTAGATCACATTAAAGAAACAAACGCACCTGTTCCTACGGAACCTGTTTTTTTTGTTAAGACTTTAAATACGCTTATAACTGACAACGAACCAATAATTTACCCGAAAATTCTATATGAAAGTGAGAAGTATAATAGAGTCGATCACGAAGTAGAACTCGCTTTTATTATTTTTCAAACATGTAAAAAAGTTTCAGCGGATGTTGCATTCGATTATATCCAAGGTTACACGATTTTTCTTGATTTAACTGCGAGAACTATGCAAAAAAGCGATAGAAATATAAATTTACCATGGTATAGAAGCAAAAACTTCGATTCATTTGGGCCTATAGGACCAAGAATAGTTCCATGTAGTGAAATTTCCGACCCTCATAACTTATCAATTCAATTAAAAGTTAATGGACAGACAAGACAATTTTCGAATACCAAACATATGTTGTTTAGAATCCCTCAAATACTAGAATATTTATCTAAATTTGTAACATTGAAAAGAGGAGATATAATCGCTACAGGTACTCCAAGTGGAATAAGTCCGATACAACCAGGAGATATAATAGAAGCATCTATTGAAAAAATAGGTACGATTACGCACGAAGTTATTTTAGAACTGGATTAATTTGTTTTCTAATATTTTATAGAAGTTTCAGGAGATTAGCATTATTAAATCTTTATAATATATTATATTTTTTTTTAAAAATTAACGATAATATTTTTCTTATAATATATTTAATAATAATTATATGACAGAAGAAATATCGAAAGAAGTTAAGAATGAGATCTTTAGATTAGTTTCAACTCCCGGAGTAGAAATTGAGGATATTCCTGATAGGGTAAATAAGGTTTATAAGACAGAATTGAATTATGAAGAAGTTATGAAAATATTATCTGATGAATATCTAAAATATAATCTCGATTACGGTAGACGTCTTTGTTGTAGGTTCTGAAAAGGCGTATTTTACTTGATAAATAAAAATATTTCTAAAAAAAACATGTCTAAATTTAAATCCTTTAAGAGTTCCATGTTATTGTAAATATAAGAGTAAATTCTTTCTTCATTAAAGTATTTTAAACACAAATTTTTACCCTTTACTTCTTTTAAGATTGAAACTGTTTCGTAAAGGATTGACTTCAAATACTTCGTGATTACATCTTTTTCGCACTTTAATAAGTTAATATCAATAAAGTTAAACCAAGATTCTTTAGAAAAAGTAATATTTTCCAATTCTGGTTGTGATTTGTACACTTCCTCTTTTTTAAAATTGTTGTAAACTTTTTGCATTTGATCTAGGACTACTTGCTTTGACTTATTGTACATTTTCTTCTCTAAAATATTTCTTAACATGATAAAAATCTGTTGAAATACCCCTAAAATATCAAAAAAATCTGCAACTTGGTTTAAGGATTCTACTTCCTCCCACTGGCCGTAATAATCTTCAATAACTTTAAGGAATGGCATATAGACGTTCATATTCCCATCCCAACTATGTTTTTTTTTAATCCAAACTTTTTCGAATTCTTTTAAAAACGCTTCTTTTAGCACATTAAGCCTGCCCATTAAAATCTCAGTTTTTACTTCTTTTACATCTGCAACTACGAATAACAATTTGAATTCCGGTTCTAATATGTAAATCCACTTTAATCCACCCATTTCTATAGATTCTAATGATTGATGAAATTCCTCAATAGAAAAATGATGAAAAGCTGTTAGAAATCCAGATACGATATCCTCATCAGCGTCCGTTTTCAAAAAGGATTTATACAATAATTTTATTCCCGAATCGCTATTAAGAATCCAAATTATCATCTTACAACCTCAACCTTTAAGAGTTCTTAAATTTGAATAGATTTAGCTCTTAAATCATTCTTTTTTTTTCTCAAATAATGATATCATTAATAAGATAAATAAATTCAGATCGACAGCATTTATAAAATTTCATAAAATTTTTTAGGTTCACTTCATTCAAGAATTTACTAAGTTCAAAATTAGTTTTTGAAGGACTTAGAACGTAAAAATAATACGGTTTCAATATATTTTAGATATTGGAATGAATAAATTGGTAAAATTTAGCATTATTTTTAAGTTTCTTAGCCTTCAAATTACTAACTTTGAATTTCCAATTTGAATAAAAATTAATGACGAGTAATATGAGCAAAACAAGTAAAATCGTAGTCAAAGCTCTCGTAAAAGGCGGATCGGCAAGTGGTGGACCACCTATTGGCCCTGCTGTTGGTCCAACAGGCATAAATATCAAAGATGTGGTAGATGCGGTTAACGACAAAACCATGCTTTTTAAGGGTTTGACAGTACCAGTCAGAATCGAGTGCGATCCTGAAACCAAGCAATTTGAGATTTTCGTAGAAACCCCAAGCACAGCCTCACTCCTTTTGAAGGAATTGGGCATAGAAAAAGGAAGCATAAATAGCTCTGAAAAGAAATCTGGTGATTTAACTCTTGAACAGGTGGTTAATGTTGCAAATGCTAAAAAGGACATCTTCTTAGCTAAAACCTTTAAAAACGCTGTAAAAACAGTTTTAGGCACAGCTCTTTCTATTGGTGCAACAGTTGAGGGTAGTGATCCAAGAGATATACAAAAAAGAATTGACACCGGAGATTATGATGATAAAATCCAGGGGGAGATGTAATATATGAAAATCGACGATAAATTGTTAAAAAAATCGATTAACGCAGCTATCGAGTACTCTGTTATAAAAAAGGATGGATTTAAAGATAAGATTAGGAAATTTGATGAAACTATTGATTGCATTATAAATCTGAAAGACCTTAATTTAAACGACCCTAAACAGAGGATAGACAAGGAAATATTACTTCCTCACAATATTATAACAAGAGATAAACCCAATGTATGCGTAATAGCGTCAGATGAAATTCTATTAGAAGCACGAAACATAGGAATTGAAACGATTGATAACGATGGATTAATACAATTGAATAACGAGGAGAAAAAAGTAAAGAAGAAATTCGTGAAGAAATACGATTTCTTTATAGTTGAAGATAAAATGATGCCAAGTGTAGCGCGATATTTGGCCAGGTTTCTTGGACCATTAGGGAAGATGCCAAAACCATTTCCAAGTGGTTATGGTATTATTTCAAGTCCAGAGGATCTAAATGTAGCGATAGAACGATACCTGAAAATAATCAGAATTCAGCTGAAAAAACAACCGCTCATCCAAGTAAAAATAGGGAAAAAATCAATGGAGAATGATAGGGTCTTCGAAAATTTAAAAGCGGTAGTGGATTATATCGCTGATCAAATGCCCCATAGATATAACAATATAAAATCTATGTTTTTGAAAACAACCATGGGACATCCTATTAAGATTGACGAACAATTTTTAAAGAGTATAGAGGTGTGAAACAGTGATAGGAAAACATGAAATACCTCAATGGAAGATGGATGAAGTTGAGCAATTAGTGAGTTTGTTTAAAGATTATAGTAATGTCGCTGTAATAGAGGTGGCAAAACTTAACGATAAGCAAATTCAAGAAATGCGTAAAATTTTAAGAGGAAAAGTAATCATAAGGATGTCAAAAAAGAGCCTTCAACTTAGAGCGATCGATAAATATAGACAAGAATCTAAAAAGGAAGATCTAAATGAATTTGCTGAGAGAATTCCTGGACAAGCCGCATTATGTTTCACAGATCTGAATATCTTTGAGTTAAAAAAGATTTTTAATCAAAGCGAATGGATGGTTCCTGCTAAACCTAATGAAATTACACCCGTTGATATTTGGGTAAGAGCTGGTGACACAGGCTTACCCACTGGACAAGTTATTAGCGAATTAAACATGACTCTACGGCTTCCAACGAGAATTCAAAATGATACCATTTGGATTAGAGAAGATACCCAAACGCATCAAGCAGGGGCTTTTGTTGATGTAAAACAAGCTGCCGTTTTAAAGAAGTTGGGAGTAAATCCAATTAAATCTCTTATAAAGATTCATTACGCTTGGAGCGATGGTGAAATTATTCCAGAAGAAATACTATACATGGACTTAGAGCAGTTCCAAAAGGACTTAACTTCAGCATTTTTCTCTGCTCAGAATTTAGCTTTAGAACTAGGTATTGTAGACAAAGAAACCATAAAACCAATGATTCAAAAAGCACATCGAGGAGCTCTTGGACTATTATTCGAATTACCCGTCTATTTTGAGGATTTACGGGATGAGTATGTTCGAAAAGCTGTCTTAAATGCTAACGCTATAAACGCTATGGTTCTTGGTGGGGATCTACCAATTCCTAAAACGGAAGATAAAAAAGAGAGTAAAGTAGATGAATCCGAAGATGAGGAAGATGAGGAAGATGAAGAAGTCGGTATCGGAGGATTATTTGGATAATTAAATAGATTTTTTGATAAAATAAACTAACACTAATTTCAAAATTAATTGGATAAAATAAAAAAGAGGTTAAAAAAATGGAAACAATATACGCTGCCTTAATATTGCATAAAGCACAAAAAGATATCACTGAAGCCAACATTGAAAAAATATTAAAAGCTGCAAATGTAGATGTTGATAAAACCCAACTTACAAAAGTTGTAGCTGGGCTTAAAGAAGCTGACATTGAGACGATTATTAGTTCTGCTGCAGCTGCTCCCGTAATGGTCGCTCCTGCAACTTCTGCAGAACCTGCATCAGGTGCATCAAAGAAGGAAAAGAAAGAAGAAGAGGAAGAAGAGGAAGAGGAACCTACTGGTATTGGATCCTTATTCTAATTCCAAAAAGCTAAGGCATATAAAGAAATTGAGTTAAATTTAATTTTGTAAGCAACTAATTTATTTTTTTTTATTATTTTTTTTCTGCTTTTTATTTATTTAAGCACTATTTATTTGCTAGGAAATAAGTTATTCTAGTTAAACCTACTCAGTCAAATCAAAAAGTTTTTTTAAAATTCAATTTTTTGTTTAATTACATTTCTCATTCGAGAAAATTTAATTTTACTTAAAAAGAATATACTCGCTAAAGTTTTAAACTGATGAACTATGACCGGAAAATTCCTAAAATTCTTTACTCCATTCGTACGGGTAATGCCTGAACTTAAATCGCCGCAAAGAGAAGTAAGTTTCAAAGAAAAATTATTATGGACTATAGTGGCACTAGTAATTTATTTGATTATGTCAAACATTCCTCTTTTTGGGGTAAATGTTTCAGAGACAACAGACTATTATTATTGGTTAAGAGTTATATTGGCAAGCCAGCGAGGAACGCTTACAGAATTAGGAATTGGTCCAATAGTAACAGCTGGATTAATTATGCAGTTATTGCTTGGTTCTAAAATTATTAAAGTTGATATGAGCGATCCCTACGATAGATCGATGTTTAGCGGTTCTCAAAAAGTTTTCGCGATGTTTCTCACAATATTCAATATAGTTGCTTATATTCTTAATGGAGCTTTTGGAGATCTAACTATTACCAGCGGAACAATTGTATTTTTGCAGTTGTTTCTTGCTGGAATCGTTATCATCTTACTTGATGAATTATTGCAAAAAGGATGGGGGATTGGCAGCGGAGTCTCATTGTTTATCGCTGCGGGTGTCGCGGGTCAAGTCTTTTGGAATTTATTTAGCTTTATCGGAGCTGATGATGGTGTCGCTAGAGGTGTTATAGTAGGATTTTTCCAAGCATTAGCAGATCCAGATTACAATATTGCAGAATTTATATTCAGAAGTAATAGACTACCATCTCTTTTTGGAGGTATTACTACACTAGCTATTTTTCTTATTGTAATATGGTTCGAGTCCACCCGGGTCGAAATTCCCTTGGCGTACAAGGGATATCGAGGTTTCAAGGGCAAATATCCGATGAAATTACTCTATGTCTCAAATATCCCCGTCATTTTGGTTAATGCATTATACGCTAATTTCCTATTTATTGGACAGATAATCGCAGGGCCTAATTCAGCTCTAAGAGGATCAGGCAATAATGTTCTGATAGATCTGATCGGCGTTTTCGATGATGTACCAGCTGGCGGATCAACAGGTAGCTATTTGATTCCAACTGGTGGTTTGCTTTATTACCTCACCCCACCTCAAGGTTTGGATCAGTTACTGGCCGATCCATTAAGAGCTATTATATATCTTCTGTTCTTTATATTCCTCTGTGTGATGCTCGGCCGTGTATGGGTTGACGTCTCTGGGCTTGCCCCGCGTGATATAGCTCAGCAAATAATTGATTCTGGAATGCAAATTCCGGGATTTAGAAGTTCAGATAAAATCATTGAGCGGATTCTAAAGCGATATATCCCAACACTAGTGATAATGAACGGTATTATAATTGCAGTAATGAGTTTCTTCGCCGATTCTCTAGGGGCATTGACTTCAGGTACGGGACTATTGATAGCAATAGGAATCATCCATCAGTACTCAGAGTCACTCGCGAAAGAAATGGCGGCGATGCAGTATCCGGGCATGCGGTCGTTCTTGGGTATGGATTAATGGATATAAATTAAATCCTCTAAATTTTTAATTAATCTAGAGAGGACAAGAATCACCCATTCTTTTTATTGAAAAAAACCATAGAATTACACATCTTATAAAAAAGCGCAATTATCGAGCAGATCCTTATAAAATTTGAACCCCAAATTTATAAGATGAGAATGAGAGGTGAATAAAAATTACAATAGAATATCCAGAATATATAGTTTGTCCTAAGTGTGAAATTAAAATGAAAATTGATCATACTCATAAAAGAATCTCGCGTACAGATGGTATTATTAATATGGAATCTCCTGTGTGTGTGGTTGCTGGAAAAATAGAGGATAGATTTACTCTGGTAAGTATATCTAATAATTGTAAAGTAATACTTGGGATGAATTCAAGAGGTTAGATTGTGTATTAACTATAAAATTAATCCTTTAAAAGAATTTTTTTTTCATTTTTTAATCCTTGAATATTATTTGTTTTTCTGCTAAAAACTTTAATATATTATTAAAATTTCTTCTATATAACTATGCTTCTGTTATTATTACAGGAATCAAATGCTTTTCTAGATTGGATAAGCTACCCGCCGGGGTCCATGATTTTCATTATTTTAATGGCTACAACGACGGCTCTTATTAGTACTGGATTAACGAAATGGTTAGTTGACACTGGCGAGATAAATAGAAAACAAATCATTAAAAAAGCACACGACGAAGAGAAAGCCAAAATTATAGATATAGCTGAGACTGACCCAGAAAAATACAGGAAAATGAGAAAGCGTTGGGAACGGTTAGATAGTATGATCAAACAATCGCAACAAAAAATGTCGTTAAAGCGTATGGTACCATCGTGCATTACTTTCGTTCCAATGATAGTTATATTTTCTATAGTAAGAGGTCTGTTTGGAGAATCCAATCCAGTTGCGTTATCACCAATGAACGCTAACGACCTACCACTTATTGGATCCATGATGGCTGGTTGGACGAGTGGAAGTCCAGAATGGACAGCTCTTGTATATGGAGTGATTAGATCTATTGGGGTGAACGCCGGATGGATAAATTTTACTGCGTGGTATTTCCTCTGTAGCTTTGGAATTAACACCCTTATTCAGAGATTATTGAAACTACAAACCCAAGCACAGGGAGGAATGGAACAAATGATGGGTGGAAGTAAGGCAAAAGCAATGGAGTTTCCGGACGTTTAACTAGCCTCCAATCGAGTAAAATTAAAACGCAGACAGAGGGATTCGAACCCTCGAGTGTTTTCACACACTGGCTTTCTGGTTAAGGTTACCACTCCAAGCCAGCGCCGTACCGCTTGGCTATATCTGCAAAAAAAAAAGATAACGACGCTTTTTAGCGACGTTTATTTATACTACTATATTTATTCTGTTTATTAATTTATTTTTATTTTATAGGAATGGAAACCCTTTCCTTTAACTTCTTCTCGAGTTTAGCCTTTTTAATAGCTTCCTCTAAATCGCTATGCTTTGCTCCTTTTTTAATATCGATCGTTTCGGATATGGGTTCGAGATGCTTATAATTAGCTCTTCGTCTCCTAACATTCAACCCATCAATTATAACATAATTTTTATCGATAATATCAACTACAACGCAATACTTTCCAGCTTCCCTTCCAGTTGTTTTGACGCAAACGCGTCCTATGTCATATACGCTCATTTAATTTGTCACCAAATTAATATTATTAGCTTTATCTTTTCTGAATTTTTTAGCTATCAGAAAAGATATACTATTTTTAGTAAATTTAGGAATAATTTTAATAATAAATTTTTTACGATTTTTATTAGAAATCGTTTTGCTTTATTTTTTCTAACTCTTTAAGGATTATTTGCAGCACTTCTTCGATTGACAAATTTTCTGTATCAATAATTAAATCGAAGAAATTAAGAATAAAGTCGTTATCACTTAAATCAATGTTATAGAGTTCATTAAAGCGTTTTAACTCAGATTCTTCCCTCAAAGTCGTTTCCTTTAATTTTGCATTATAGGAGCTCTGATCTCTGGCTGTCATTCTTTTTACGCGAATTTTCAGTGGGCAAGTTAAGTGAATTTTGAAATCCGCAATGGATTTTAACAAATGTCCACTTAATTGACTATCAATAATAATACTGCCCTTTTTTGCCATTTCGACTACCTTTTTATCCAAGCTTTTGTCGATCTCTGGATTCTTCTCAACATAGTTAGTATATTCCTCCAATGTCATATCATTTTCTTCTGCTAAATCCCGAAACGCCTGACCCGTTGAGTAATAGAGTATTCCAAGGTTTTCTGCTAATAATTTGGCAATTGTAGATTTTCCAGTTCCGTGTAATCCAGATATAGCAATTATCATTTTCTTAATCACATAACTGACAGTAACTATTATATGAAATAATAACTAGAAAATATTTAATATTAATGAAATTTCGAGAGTGAGTCATTCTGAAGGTTGCCAAACTGCTTCTTTGAGAAGAGTTTGTAAGCAATTAGCACAATACCTTCCGCTCTCGGGTCGATTTGCCCTTCTTGAAACGTGATTTGTTTTTGTCATTTTGGAGGGTCTTAATCTTGGTACGGCTTGAAGTGGTTTTTTACAGATAGCACACTCTGCCTTACTAGGTTTTTTTCTCCAATAATGAGTAACATTAAGGTTTCCCGGAGTTTTCAACTTTTTTCGTAGCTGAGCTTTCGATCTTAAACCTGGTCTTGGCAAGTAGATTACCTTTATTGTATCAATTACTTAAATTCGAAACTTTAGTTTCTATACTGTTAAAGCATGAAAAGTTAATTAATTTTATCATTTTTATTAAAGCTCCAGATTCAACTTTCTTTTAAAATCATTAAACAATGCGTATAATTCGTCTGCGATCAAATCTCTATAGTTCTTATTTGTGCTAATTCTTCGATGGTTATGCTCATATTCTTGATAAATTTTTTGGAGCTTTACTTTACTTAATTCCAAACCTGGAAACTTGTTAAATTGATTTTTCAACTCAGTGAAAAGACCGAAGATTAAATCTTCGTCCTGAAAATCGTTCAATTTTAACGCATCCATAAGCGTTATAAACGAAGAAGTTATTTCAGAGGTGATTTTAGGGATTTCGAGAAATGAGGAACTCACCGATTTCGAGTATATTTCAGCAGGAAATTCAAGCGGGGATATTTTATTAATAATATCAATTGCTCGATAGTATTCATCTGCATAATTCATGCTTTTCAGCATTTCTGAAAGTATTAAATTATGTTTATTTAATGAGATATTAATTGTAAGTAAATCATTCGTAGCATTTTTTATTGATTTCTGAAAGAAATTATCTTTTAAACTACCACCTTGATATTTTTGAGCTAAATTTAAAATTGTTTTAATTACAGCGAATATTTCGGATTCTAATTTAGATTTTATCTCTATATCATTTTTTCTGTGATTTTTCATCATCCAGGTCGTATTAATCTTTTACTAAAAAATAAAAGTAGGGCGCAAGAAATAAAAGAGTACGGCAACAATTATCCCTATAATTATTGATGATATTAACACTCGGAATGTGGATGAGTTGGATAATTCTCTAATAGAGAGAGAAATTAGAATGGGAACCCAGATAGCAATTGTTAACGCTTCAATTAGGTGTAGAACAGTCCAAACTGGCGTAGCAAACAACGGAGCATTTAAAATTTCAAAAGAAGATATGTTTGGAATAGTGATGGTAGGTAATCCTATCAGAATTATCAGAATCTCAATTGCGTTTACCAATAAATAGGGTGCAAACGCAGTAAGCATCATTTTGAATTTTGAAGCTTGTTGTTGATTTAATGTCCCTCCTTTATAGATGCTAAAAACGCTCATTTCAGCTGCGCTGTATTTCTCGGATTCATCTTCCTTATCTCCAAAACGAGATTCTAATCGTGCTGAAAAATCTACGGCAATGTTTGCTCCTTTGGAAAAAATCCAAATAAGAATAAATGCAAAAATGATATAAAACAAAAATCCAAATGCAAAAAACGCTATGAAAGCAGCCAAATCAATAAAAAACCTCCCAAATGTTAAGGGTGGTATTGAGATGATATTAATATGTGAAAAAAAAGCTAAACCCATTAATCCATACAACAACGCGTTAAATAACAGAATTTTCATCCCCGGTGCGTCTTTCCTTTTGTGGTTAATGCTCCAAAAAGCTCTATTTGGTTTAGTAAATAACCACAGTATTGTAACATACCAACGAGCAGGAGAAGTGAAATCCTCTTCGATACGCTTAAAAATAGAAAAGTTTTCTATCCTTTCAATTCTAAGTCGTCTACCACAAAAAGCACATACGAATGAATCCATTCGGTTATCGTTACCACATCTAGGGCATCTTGGCAATTTTAGCACTTCTAATTTTTTATACTAATCATATAACTATCATCATTTAAAAATTTCTTTTATGTAAGGTTTTTTTTGAATTTAAAGGTATTTTTAAATTAAATTCGAACACTTTTCGATTCGATAATATAAACTTATATTCATTTCGTATAAAGCCATTTTTAAAAATGAATTTTATAGAAGTTGCTAAATTTAACAATTTTATAATCTTTTTTAGTAAATCGTTTAGTTAACTCTAAATTCGTTCTTGTATGATTAGTTATTTCTGATACTTTTATACATGACTTTTCTTCGATATAACCCATTAGCGGTATTAATTGATCGCTAAGGTAATTATCTACAGGAATTTCATTTTGTATGTAAGAGATTATTTTTTGAGCTGTTATATTACCCAGCTTCTCGGATGAGGTTTTTTTATCTCCTAATATCGTACCTGATGAAATTACTCCCCCCGTGTCTGACTGAGCCCACAAGGACACTCCTACGCCCGGACTAATTGAATCTACCCATGTGAATTTGATGTCTGTTTCAACATTTAAGTCTCTTTTTAATCTCTGTTGAATAGTTTTTCTAATTCTAATTCCAATGTTATCTCGATTCCTCCTTAATTGATTTGTTATAATTATATCGCCATGGATTCTTTCTATATTACCCAATTCTATTAAATTTATTGGATTTAAGGGTTTTTTGGGGGGATGAATATGACAATTTACTTGTGCTCCTCCTTTTGGATAGAATCCATGCTTAAGGATATCAATCTTGATTTTTAATCCTGATGCTTCAAAAATTTTATAGGTAACTGCTTTAAGATAATTTAAACCAGGTGCCCATTTGCCATATGTGCCACCACCTCTAATTTTTATCTCAATTTTTTCAGGCTTATTATGCCCTAAACATGCAATTTGAACGGGCTGTAATAACAAACCAATACTCGCTGCTGTATTAATATTTAAGCTAATGTTACTCTTTACTTCGTTTTTAATATTAGGTGTTAGCGATAATTCTCGCGTTCCAATATTACAAGAACTTAATGTACTATTTGTTAGATCTGACAATATTTTTAATCCGAGAAGATGTTGTAGCCTTAAACCAGGATTTGGTCTATTAGCACGGATATTTTTTATTACTATAGGTTTTTTAAATAAAACAGAATAAGCTGCGCTAAGGCGTAAAATAGCTCCCCCTCCTTCTCCCAGAGAACCGTCGATCTCTAAATAATTCTTGTTATTCAAGCTGAATCAACTTTATTAAATAAAATTTTGATACGTTCAATTCCATCGTAATCTTTTATTAAATTTACAACCTCTTTTGGGACTAAAGTCGTCCAGTTCCGGTTATCCTTGCAAATTAATTTTCTAACATTTGATGCGTTATATTTTTTCTTAAAAATTCCAATTTTTTCACCTATGATATATCCCTCATTCTGAAAAAGTTGGCGAACCCAATCGCTATTAGAAAAAATAGTATCAAAACTTCCAACAATAGAAATAACATGATTTACCCACTTACTTGCATTGAAAATGTCGGGAATGGGATATATACTAAACCTTTCTGAGGTTATACCTCTCTTGTTTAACGCAGATGTTATAAAATTGACCCTCTCCTCATAGGTAAAAGGATTGATTTTTGTTTTAGAAAACTGAGAGCTTCCTACTCCAATTTTAATTTTTTTGTATAATTTTAATATCTTGTTAAGCATGTAAATATGACCATGATGAAATGGTTGAAATCTCCCAAGAAATAAAGCAACTTCTTTTTTTGATGAAATTTTCTTATTCTTGCTAGTATTAAGCCCAAAAATTTCGTCTAAGTCTACTAAAAATAGTTTATTCCATATAACTTTAGAATAATCTACTGAATTTTCGTTCTTTAATATTGATGATAATTCAGATTTCGTATAAAAACGACTACCACGAACTTCTAATTCATTTGGATTTGGTTTTAATTCTGCATCCTGATTAACTAATCCTAAGAAAACATAAGCAATTTCAGTTGTCCCCTTATTTTCCTCTGAAATTAAATCGTAAAATATTAATTTTTCAAGATGTTTTGGGAGTATACCAAATTCTTCCACTAATTCTCTTTTTGCTTCCTCCTGTATATCATATAAATTTAGATTTTTTTTATATAAAACATGCCCCGAAGCAGAGTCTGTATAGTATTCAGGGAAGCTTTGTTTCATTTTACCACGTTTTTGAACTAGATAATAAATTTGGTTATTAAGAGTTATTGTGATAACAAATAAGCGAATTATAAGATGACTAATTCCTTTTTTATGTGCTTCTCCTCTACGCATAGGAAATATATACTTTTCTATTTGCCCCGAGTGTAAAAATTTTATATTCTCATCAGAAATGCAAGCTATTACTTCTTCATCCATACTTTTACCTCCTATAGTTCAACTGTTATAATATCTCCAACCTTTAACCCCAAATCACTTGCTGCATTGCCCTGATTTTTCGATATTTCTAGAAATCCACTCGATCCTACAGTAAATAATAGCGAATTAACAAATACTTCTTCGAAAAATTTTACAAAATTTCCCCTTATTTTTTGTTCTCCTGTTTTTATTGCCATTTCTGTATCTTCCTTAAAAATTAAGGAATTTCCTTTAAGGTTTGTAATTATATTGCCAAAATCATCAATATATTGGATTGTGCATCTAAACTCATTATTTGAAATTTTTTTAAGCTCGACCGGGAAGTCAATTAGTTTGGTAATAGGGAATTTTGGCCCGAATTTATCAATGTCAACACCTTTGGATAAATATGCTCCAATAGGAGCCATGATATCTCTTCCGTGGAATGTTTTTGAGACGGGGGAATTAAAATATTGTTTGTTTTTAATATTAATACATTTCGAAATTTCGCGAGTGTCAAATACATTTGTAAGAATTCCATTATTTGGACCAATAAAAAAATAGCCTGATTTAGTTTTTATTATTATAATTTCTCGGCTACTACCTACTCCAGGGTCTACTACAATTATAAAGATGGTATTTTTAGGGTAGTGTGAATATGTAGATTTGATAATATAGGCAGCTTCTATGATTGAGAAAGGTGTTATGCTATGAGCGATATCAATAATATTCGCTCTAGGATTAATGTTTAGTATACTCCCCTTTATGCTTGCGACATAGTGCTGCCCCCTAGCCCCAAAATCAGTAATCAAACCGATGATTTGGTGATTTAATTTTTCCATCTTGTTGAAACTTTATTAAAAAGTGTTTAAAAATCGTTTTAAAATAAACATACATGTTTTTTGGGTAAAATTATTTTTTCTTATATTTTTCATCAACTTTATAGAATTCTTCAAGCGCTTTCGATTTTAATCTGTATTCTTCTTCTTTTTCAAAATCGACGAGTTTTTTAGAAAATTCGCTAGCTTTCTTGTAAGATATATACGCTGAATGAAAATCTTCTCCTCTTAGGAAATTTCTTGCATCATGAACTAATTTTTCTCTTGCTTTTGCCATACTTGGGACATCTCCCGAAAAATTAGATTTCTCTTTTAACGATTCTGCAATATCGATAATATATAATTCTTCAGCAATTTCAGCAGCCCTCCTAAATAGTTTCGATGCTTTATCGTATTCTAAAGTTTTCAGAGCGCTATTCGCATTATTAAAGTTTTCTGTGATTTTGATGTGTTCTCCTTCTTCTACTTTTTTCAATAAATCTTGGGCTATTTTTCTTTCTTGTTTTCCCCCGCTTAACATCAATTTCGTTATAGCGATAATGCTAGCTTTTAAAGCTTCGGGCTTGAGGATATCAACTAACGGCTCTAAATGCTCTAAGTAGATATCTTTCAATAACGGCTCAAATTCTTCGGGATTCATGGTTAAAACTTGTAATCCGAAAACTTCAACTGCCTCAGCTCCTTCTTTTAAAGCAGAACGGAACTTTTCTGGTTTGTCATTTTCATTAAGTAATAATCCAATGATGACTCCAGAAGCTTTTCGTGCTAGTTTTCCTTTAAAATTGTATACATATGAAAATATTCTATGTTCCTTTAGTTTCAATAAGCTAAATTCATCCTTTGAGTGATCTAAATTAAGTCTAAGAAACAAATCGTTTGTAATTTCAAATTCAGATTTTCCTTCCTTATTATAATAACCTAATATCTTGTAATCAGCGTCTAAAGGAAGTAATACCACAAAACTACCCATCGGCATAATTTTTCTACTCTATAAATTAATTAATAATAATATAAATCAAGCGAAATTAAAAAAATTAAGCGTTTTACTGGTCTTTACTACTGATAATCCTATTAGTTTCTTCTCTTATGGACTGAATTACATTTAATAATTGAGCATAATAAAGATTATTAGAAACAGCTTTAGAAGCTTGCTTTATCATCTCAATAGCTTTTTTTTCCTCCTCAGTTATAAGTTCAATAGCTTTTTTTTCGTACAGTTCTTTTATTTTCGCATTAAAATCGTCTGAAATTTCTTGTATGTTCTCACTTGACTTCATACGAAATTGTTTTAGGACTTCTACTATTAATCTGATGTTTTCATTAACAGAAATCGTTTCCTCAGAGAATCGTTGGGACATATTTTGAATAGCAGTGCTCATTTGGGTGATTTGAGCAATTGTTCCGTCAAGCGATGTTGTAATTTGATTAATTTTAGTAATCATGTTATCCAACAATTTTTCGGCCATATCATTCTCAACTCTTTAAAATTTACTCATGTATTATATTATATTTTAGATTGGTTTACTTTTTTCATGTTTTTTACAGAACTAATTGCTTCGGAAAGTAACAAATTAACGGTATCTTGGTTAAGTACTTCTCCTGATAATTTTTCAAACTCTTCCAGATTTGATATTAATGTTGCAAGCGCATCTAATCCTAATCCTTCTTGAATCTTTACCAACTCTCGTTTTGTACCTTCTCCAATTTCTCTTAAGACTTCAATATGCTTGCCTTTAGTAGTATCTATTTCAACAGAGAATTCTTTTAATTTTTCATTTAAATTGGAGATTTTCTGCTCAATATTCTGGTTGAGCCCATCTAAAGATGTTTTCAATCCTTGGATTGCTTGACCTAGTTGAGCTATTCTTGTGTATATGGAGTTTAGAAGGTCTGTAAGCATTTCTGCCATTATGCGCACCTATTTTGTTTTAACGAATTTTTTGAAAGTTCTCTTTTTATTATTTTAATTATTAATATAACAGATTACACCAATAAAAAAATTTTTATGTTTTTGTGCTTTTTGATTTTATTATAGAAGTAATAAAAAAATAATTCCATGGGCCATTTGCTTAGCCTGGTTAACGGCATTTATAGCAAGCGTGGCCAACAAGCGCAGGTCTTATAAGTGACCCGCAGTCAGACAAATAAAGCTGAAATTGACTGTGGCAGTAAAAGCCTGAGAGCCGGGGTTCGAATCCCCGATGGCCCACTTTTTTTTAATTTAAATTAATCAAAAATGATTTAAATATTTAAAATTAACCAAAGTATCTATCTACTTTTCTCCAGATTGAATATCATCATAAACCACTAAACATTGCCAACAAGAATTCATATATCTTATAATAATGACATTAAACTATAAAATCGTTTTATTAAATTATTTTAAAAAAGAAAATAATAAAAAAGGTAAAAATAAAAAATAAATATTAGGTGTACTTTTCAATAAATTCCTTTAACTTTGCTAATACCTCGTCTCGTAAAGAACCAACAATTAATTTATCTGACGATTTGGCTTTGATATCTTTGGCAAATTGCATAAATTGATGCAATACCGGTCCAGGGGGAAATTGATCTCTCATATCTTCTATGAAAATTCCTAAAATTTCTCCAGTTACGGTTTGATCTATTTTTTTAAAAATATTTAAAAAGAGATCGTTAATAATCGCACTTTGGTCAGGACGCATAATCGAAACTGAACCATCAACACTTTTTTCTACTTTATCTGGTCGTATATCAGAAGAATGGACAGATTCTGAGCTTTCACGGCCTTGAACAAGGATTTCTGGCTCATATCTTGGATATTCACCTTGTCCAGTACAACTA